>NZ_JACJPZ010000049.1:0-32162 GCF_014696335.1 Dolichospermum sp. FACHB-1250 | reverse complement strand
AATTTAGCAGGTAATTGGTACTTGTCTTTAGATGTGCGTAGCTGTTTGTCAATTTCAAATTTAGAAATACCCCAAGCCTTTAAAGAGCCGAACTCATTCCACAAGTCAGAGCGTAGTTGTCCCAAACGCAAAGCAATTAAATCAAGTTCGTTAGATTTCCAAGTATTTAGTTTTTTAGTCCCTAAAATGGCGATTCTCGTAACGGTTAACTGATTTTTAACTTTGAGTTTCATAGTCTAGACTGCACTACCTTCTATTGAATCACATGGGCTACTATTTGGCTCGTAAATATTTTGTTCTTCGGCTATTTTTTCCTGGTCGGAGAAAGTAAAGTTTAGACTAGTAGCTGGGTTTTTGTGCTAACACGGGCATAAAGAGCGAGTTCTTTATCTGTTGAGACTGTTTTGATAAATGCTGATTCTGGATATTTCCGATATCCAGCAGGAGAACGAATACATTCTATTTTCCCTAAGTCAGCCCCCTCAAGCGGTTGTCTTGGGGTGATAGTCGAATTGTTTATAAACTTGTTCTGGGGTTAGGTATTTCATCTTGCGGTTAAATACGATTAACCCTAGTATACTACGTTATTTTGAGATTAAATGACTAGACCTAACCTCCAACTCCCTTCACTAGGATAGGAGGAAAGGGGGAGTTAAAACCTCTTCCTTGACAGGGGAGAGGTTTGGAGATTTGCTAGAGTGGGTGAGGACATAGTTTATTTTTTCCAGACTACTAATATCACTCCGGTGACAATTAAACCTAGTCCAAAAACACGGTTGAGAGGAATAGTTTCTTTTAAAACAAAGTAACCTAATAATACAGAAAATATATAACCAATTGATACAGCGGGAGCAGCAACGCTGAGATTGATTCTCGTCAGCAGGAGAATATAAGCGACAGCACCAATACCATAACAGGTTAGTCCTAATAAAAGTTCTGGTGTAGTCACAATACTAAGAATATGACTAATAGCGTTACCTGCATCAACTTTACCTAATTTTGTCGCTCCTATCTTCAAAAAAAACTGTCCAACAACACTAATGATAACTGAAATTAGCAGTAAACTAAATTCTTGGATTGACACGGATATTACCTGAGATGGTATATAGAACACAAATATGAATCCATAAGGCTTGACTACGCCAATGGGGAACGCTGATACAAAAACAATGTCTACCTGTTTAGCAATGAATAAAATGATACTATAGTCATATTATATTTGAGTTTTCTCTCAAACCTCCAGTTTCCTTTAATGTATAAAGAGGACGACCTTTTACTTCTTCGTATATCCGGCCAATATATTCACCTAAAATACCAATACAAATTAATTGAACTGAACCAAGGAAAAACATGGAAATTGTAATTAATGTGTAACCAATTATGGGGGAGAATGGTTCAGATAAACGCCAATACAAAACTAATAATATCATAAATAAGGCAATAAAAGCTGATAATATGCCTATATAAGTTGCCAGCCTTAAGGGAACTGTGGAAAAGGAGATAATACCATCAATTGCTAAAGCCCAAGATTTACCAAATGTATATTTTACTGTACCAGCAAAGCGGGGATCTCGTTCAAAAAGTACGGAAGTTTGTCGAAAACCTACCCAAGCACGTAAACCGCGAATGTAGCGATTACGTTCAGGCATAGAATTAAGGATATTTACGACCTGTCTATCCATTAAACAAAAGTCTCCTGTATCTTCGGGAATATCAACTTTAGCCAAGCGTCGGAGAATGCGATAAAAAAGATATGCAGTCAAGCGTTTTAGCCAGGTTTCTTGTTGACGAGATGTCCGCTGGGCATAAACTACTTGATATCCTTGATGCCATTTGTCAATCATGGTTAAGATTAATTCTGGTGGATCTTGGAGATCGGCATCCATAACAATGATACATTTACCTTGGACAAAGTTCAAACCTGCGGTAACAGCGATTTGATGCCCAAAATTCCGGGCTAAACTGAGGTAATGGACTCGGTTGTCACTATGATGTAATTCGCGCATCATACTTAAAGAGCGATCGCGGCTACCATCATCTATTAAAATTAATTCAGCCTCACCGTCTAACTGTGCCATGACATGATGTAATCGGCGATACATCTCTGTGATGTTTTCTGATTCGTTATAAATGGGAATAACTAGGGAGTAGATAGGTTGGTTGATCATGATAAAATTTTTTGAGAAACTTGAAGATCTTTAAAATTCATCTTGAAAATTTAATTACCTGAAAATCAAAACATAATGAATGATTACCGTTATCTGAAAATCAATAAAGACTATATCATACTATTAACAATTTGGTTGATAGGATTACTGATAGATAGAACATGGTTTTTCTTAGATGAATCTATTCCATCCTATGATCAAAGCGCCCATTTAACCGCAGCATTGCATCATTATCGAATTTTTCAAAACCTGAATATTTTATCAGGTAATTGGTGGTTATCTCTGTGGGAATTAACCCCCAGTTATCGCGCTCCTTTTGTGTATATTTGTACTGTACCATTTTTGGTATTATTTGGTAAAGGCTATGATCAAGCCAGTTTAGTCAATTTATTATATACAGCTATACTTATTTTATCAGTATATCACTTAGGGAATTATTTATTTAAAAACCGAAAAATTGGCATCACAGCCAGCATATTTTGCTTATTATTTCCCATTATGGGAATTATGCGAACTGATTATTTATTAGATTATGGTTTAACGTCTATTGTCATAGCTACTTTCACCATTTTAACAATTTGGAAAGATAGTTATACTGGTTTTGTATCATGGGTATTAACTTTGATATTGGGGGTAGGAATAGGGTTAATTATGTTAGCTAAACCCACAGGTTTTATTTTTATTCTTATTCCTAGTATCTACACATTAATTATTTTTATCAGCAAACGTAAATTTATTAAACTAATTCAAACAGCCTTATCTTTAATTTTAGCTTGGTTAATTTGTGGTTCTTGGTATAGTTTAAATTGGTTAACTATTATTACTTCTGCATTAAATGCTAATAATGTGGGAAAAGGAGAGGGTGATCCTGCTGGGACAACCATTGCTGGTTGGTTATATTATCCGCAAACTATCCCAGAAACTGTTGGTTTTCCGATATTATTTGTGAGTATTGGTATTTTGTTAATTTATCTTTTTAAATCTAGATTTAGTCAAAATGCAGTTAAAGATAATTTAGCTAAGTCTGCTTTAAATTGGTTATTTATTTTCTTAATTGGTAGCTATGTAATTTGTTCTCTAGGGACAAACAAAGATATTAGATTTATTCTTCCTTCTTTTCCGGTAATTAGTTTAATTTTAGCTTACTTTTTTAATTTAATTGAAAATATCTGGTTTAATAAATTAAGATTAGCAACTATACTATTAAGTGGCATTATTTTACTAAATAATTTATTTCCTTTACCTCTAATTCAGGCTTATGGTGGAAAACATTTACCAAATAATGAAAGTAAAAAATATCCTCTTGCTGAATTAATCGAGAAAATTTATCAAACTACCCCATATTTAAAAACAACTTTAGGAGTAGTTCCCGTTTCTACACCCCAAGTTAATGAATTTACCTTAGATTATTTCGGTACATTGGCTGATTTTCGCGTCTATGGGAGAAAATTAACGATGAAATTATCCCAAGTAGACCAAGATTTAGAGTATTTATCTTGGTATGTTACCAAAGATAATGAACCAGACGAACCGGGAGAAAAGGGAGAAACTAAACGCAAATTAAAATCTTTGATAGAAACTTCTCCTGATTTAAAATTACAAAGTGATTGGGTATTACCCCATGGTGATAAATTAAGATTATATCATCGGAAAAATCCTCAGATAGTTGTTGAGAAATTAATTGAAAAATTAAATAATGATCAGCATGATCAGAAATCAGTTACTTTAGAAAAAGTTATAACTGCTAATCAATTTATAATAGGTAAAAATAACTCCGTTACTTATCAAATAACTGGTTCATGGGATGAATTACAAAATGGTTTGTTACTATTAAAATGGCAAAATGGTCAATCAGCTTGGTATCATGATCATGCAATTGGTCTAGGTAATTTATATTGTGGTATAAAATGTCATCCCCAGGGAAATTTTCGAGTCATTGAGAATCTAGCTACATTTATTCCCCAGGAATTACCACTAGGAAAATATCAACTATCAGCATTCTATTTAGATAGAATTACTGGTAAAATCACACCTTTAAATAGTTCTGACATAACTGTAAATGTTACAGACACAGGAAAATTAACAAAAACACCACCTTTAGATTTAGTTTCTCGAATGTCACAATTAGCAGTAGAATTACAAAATGGCAAGTTAGATAATATCTTTGTACAGATAGATAATTTTAATCAATATGACCCGACGCAAGACTATTTAAAACAAATTGAATTTGCTGCTAATTATTACTTAAAAAATCAACCAAATAACTTAAATTGGCGTTATACTCTAGTGCTATCACAACTTTTACAGCGCAAAGCACCGGAATTAATTCAGAATTTAACAGAATTAACTAAATATGATGGACAAAATCCTTATACTTGGCTTTATTTAGGAGTTGTTTATTTATATGACTTTCAACCCAGACAAGCCGAAAAGCAGTTAATAATGGTAGAAAAAATCAAACCAGATATCCCAGAATTAAAGACTTTAAAAACAGTGACAAATATTATGAAATTTCTCCCCTTAATTCACTTCTAAAATATGAACAATAAACAATGGTTATTAGGGTTATTGGTAGCGTCTTTGGTTTTATGGTTAATGTTTCTGGGAAATTTACCTTTACGAGATTGGGATGAAGGTACTTATGCTATAGTTGCTAGAGAAATTTATCGTACTGGTAACTGGGTTTATCCTACTATTCAAGGAGATCCTTTTTTATTAAAACCACCTTTAATGCAGTGGTTAATTGCTATTTGCTATCATGCAGGAGGAATACAAGAATTTACTACTAGATTTCCGGGAGCATTTTTAACCGCGCTAGGAGTTCCTTTACTTTACTTAATTGGAAGGTTAATTTTTGCAGAAACTTTACCAGCTTTATTTTCGGCTTTGGTTTATTTAACATTATTGCCTGTAGTCCGTCATGGTAGACTAGCAATGTTAGATGGAATGACTATTTCCTTTTTCTTATTATTATTATTTTGTGTTCTTAAAGCGCGTCATGATAGAAAATATGCTGTTGGTATCGGATTTTGTTTGGGTTTAATTACTCTGACAAAGGGAATGTTAGTAGTAGTTTTAGCAGGAATAGCAGGTTTATTTATCATTGCTAATAAACAATTAGCTATATTTAAAAATCCATTTCTATGGATAGGAATGTTTTTAGGAAATTTCCCTGCTATTGCTTGGTATTTTGCTCAATGGCAACATTATGGTAATATTTTCTTAGAAGTGCATTTTCAGTCTCAAGCTTTTGATAGACTAGGAAAAGCTGTAGAAGGTAATACTGGTCCGATTTGGTATTATTTACTGGAAGTGATAAAATATGGTTTTCCCTGGTTGTTATTTTGGCCAGGAGGTTTATATTTAAGTTGGAAAAATCGTCATACTGCTTGGGGTTGTTTAACTCTCATTGGTACAATTGTTTATTTTGCCATAGTTTCTTTAATGAGTACCAAATTACCCTGGTATATTATGCCTGTATACCCATTTTTAGCTTTAGCAATTGGGGCTAATTTAAGTTATATTTGGCAGGAAGAGAAGTTTAAAACTAGATTTTTGACGGGATTTTTTGCATTTTTAGTTATTATTGGTTTAGCAGGTTGTATTTATTTTAGTTTAGTTGATAAACAGCCATTGTTAATTGTTATGAGCATTATTTTAGCAGTGACTATGGGAATCACATCATGGTTTATTAATCAGCATAACCGTCAATTTATCCCGGTTTTATTTGCGGGAATGTATTTAGTTTTAGCAATGTTAATGAGTTCTCAATCATGGATATGGGAGTTAAATGAAAAATTCCCCGTTTTACCAGTTGCAGCATTAATTAGGGATAATATTCCACCAGGAACAGAAATTTATACTTCTTTTCCTGATGGTCGTCCTAGTTTAGACTTTTATAGTGATTGTCAAGTTATTCCTACATCTCTTGCAGATTTACAAGATAAGTTTGTTCATAAATCTTATTTGTTGGTGGATAATGAGACTTTGCAGAAAATGAATTTAAGGGGGAGTAAAATTATCGGGGAATCAGAAGGTTTTAAATTGATTTCACCACTAATTAATTGACTGAACATATTTTTAAAGCTGGTACTGTCTATAATCAGTTCTAAGTTCAAGCCACCCAAAGCTTTTGAGCAAATCGAATAGAAAAGGTTATTACCAGTATGGCAAAAAAGCCTATAGACATATATCCCCAACGAGGATAACGCGATAACAATACACCCAAAGCTACACTTAAAGAGATAATACCGTAAGCAATACGATTTAATGACCAAGTTCCTCCAGAGGCTAAAATCAACGCTAAGGCGCAGAATCCATAAATCAGCGTAATAGGGGTTAATTGAGTGCGTAAATGCCATAATAAGTAAGCACCACCTAAAATCGGGACTGCATTAATCAATGGATCACCCCCTAGCAACCACAAAAATAAAATTAAAGCGTAAAAGCCATAATCCACCTTGACAGAACCTAATATTTTACGGAAGTACCACAATAAATAACTGCTAATTACAATAATCATAAATAACAATGGATACCAAGGATCTTTTAAATATCCTGATACTGTGTTAACCGGTCCAATTGTAATTTGCATTATAATCCTTAACCAACTCTGCCAGTCAAATCCAAGTGAAGGCCGCCATGCTTTTTGTGCATGGATAAAAGCCAAAGCATCACCAAATTTAATCTGACAATACAAGCTATAGATAAACAGACCACCACCAGTAGCTAAACTTGCAAGGTAAAATTTTATTCCCCTTTTTTCTTGCCAAGATGTAAGTAAAAAGGCTGGTATCAATGCTATACCAGTTGGACGGGCAGCGGTAGCTATGGCACCCCAAAGAGCCACCCAAGCACTTTGTTTTTTATCAAAAGCTCGTAAAGCAGCTGTACTGAATAAAAGATATAAGCCTTCAGAGTAAATTACCGTACAAAATAAAGAGGCTGGAAACCATGTAAATACGGCAGTTGTCCATCGTGCTGCACTCTTACTATAAAACTCATTTACCCAACTATACAAGACGAGCAATGCTATCAGAAATGCCAGATTATTGACTAATATTCCTGCCACTTTAAATGGTAATCCAAACATCATAAATGAATGAATTAATAAAGGAAATAACGGAAAAAAGGCAACTGAATATTCTTGCTCATGAATTGAAAAATTGTAGCCAGAAGTTGCTATTTTTTCGTAATGCAGACTATCAAAAGCATAAAAAATATCCCAGCTAAATGTAGCTTTCATGCCATCTGTTGGTATCGGCAACAAAGGGGCAAATACGAGCATTGCTATTGTTATAGTAAGTCTGCTTGTTAACCACATTACTATGGGAAAAAATAAACTATTATTAATAAGCTTTTGACAGTTAATTATTTCCATATATTAGGATTATGTCCTTTTCAGATTGATAAAGTAAATATCTAAAAAAAGTATACATCTTATTGGTGATAATGCAACTTAAACCGTGACTTAATTTTGAATTAAGGCATTATATCCCACTAGATGTAGATTTTTGTGTAATAAAATATAAATAATATCGCTCATCATAATTAAAGCCTTTTTTAAATTCCTTGATAGGATCAATCTTTAAGTCAGGATGATTAATTTCTAATGGTTTATTTAAAATCAATAATATGGGTTTTAATTGTTGTTTGCTGATTTGACTGACTTGGCTTAAAATTTCCATTTGATCAACTTCTTGTCGTTTAGTAGTAAATAACACAAAGCTACTTATCTTTTGAATTTCTGGATAATAAATTTGGCGATTAATATATCCAGCAATTGGTGACATTGTATAATCTTTACTCCCTACAATAAACATATCATTTAATTGATATTTATATTTCTCCTTTATATAAGCAGATGCTTCTTTGCTAGATGAAAAAGGAATAATCATGTCTCTACCAAAAGCAAATATTCCTCCCGCCATTTGCACATATAAAATCAACATAATCACAGATAAATAATAAGGTTTTGTCCATTTAATAACTTGTATAATATGAGTTTTCAACTTTCGGGGAAATAATTGCAAAAATAAAGATGTTTGAGAATAATAACTAGCAAGCCAAAGGCATACAACTAATAAAATATACAAATGCCCATAATGACGAGGACTACCTAAAAATTTAACGTATGTAAAGACAAGAATTTCAATTGTTCCAAAAGTGTAAAGAAACAAAACAAGTGGTTTTCTGAAAAATGATATTGTGAAAAATCCGAAAAATACTATAGATAAAATAGAAAATAAAATGAGGCTTAATTGTTGAGATTCACCAGGAACTAAAATAATAATATAACTATTCCAAAGCCTTACTAAAGTAGTAGTTAAGTGTTTAAAGTCAAAGTTTAATATAACTCCTGATAAACCTCCAGCTAATTTACTATCTTGAGGAGGAATAAGTTGAATCAAGGAGATAATTATTCCAGTTAAAACAATTAAACTACTTAAAATAATGTCATGTTTTTTCGCTAAAAGGTTTTGATGTAAAGATTTTTGAAAAATATACTCTAACGATAAAGTAATACTAAATGCTATTGCTAACATTAAGCAATAAGCATTTGAATTAGCAATTAATAATAAAACAATAGAAAGTTTAAGATAACTCTGTTTTCTTTGAGGATAGATAATGCAGAACAAAAAACATAATAATAACCCAATTGCATAATTTCTGCTAATTAATAAATATTCATAAAATGGAATATAACCTAAACAAAATAACAACTTTTGTGAATAATTAAATGGGGAATATCGAGTAAATAAATAAACAGATGATGTAGCTAAACATAGGTGAAATATTTGCATAATCACAGGGTTATTTGTGATTTGTTTTAAAATAGCCAAACAGATATACCAAACAAAGGGATGTCCTTCATAATGAATGTTATGAAATAATTCAAATAATGATTGACTATCTCTAACAATAAGCCAAACATTTAATTCATCGCGCCACATAGCATGATGGAGAATAGCAGGTAAACCAATTAAAAAAAATAAAGTAGTGCAAGAATTGCTAAACAGTATATTATTCTGGGTAAGCCGTTTCCAAACAAAATTCATATTGAATTTTACCTAACCTAAAAGAGGATTTTGGTGGTTATTTATCTATTGATAAACAAGGTTATTTTGTGGACTATCAATTAATCACTATCAATTAATCACTACTAAATAGTACCATACTTTAGTGCAATTTTTCATGCGGGAATTGAGTAATATAAGAAAATTGATATATAAACTGGTTAATTAATAATAATTGCTGATATAGCGATTATAGGAATCCTAAATAAGATGTTATATTAAATTAATATACATAGCTTTCTAATCAAAAATATGCAACTAATCCAAAAGCAATATTACACTCCAGAGGAATATCTGGAATTAGAAGCAACTGCTGACTACAAAAGCGAATACATTGACGGACAAATCATTGCTATGGCTGGTCTATCTATAAATCATAACCGCATCTCTTTGAATTTAAGCTCTGGACTGAATTTTGCCTTCAAAAATCAAAATTACGAAGTTTTCATGGGTGATATGCGTCTATGGATACCTCAAAAGCTAATATACACTTATCCAGATGTGATCATTATTGCAGATGAGCCGGAATTTGTCAACAATCGGACAGATACAATTACAAACCCCCAGGTAATTATAGAAGTTTTGTCTAAATCTACTAAAAGTTACGACAAAGAAGATAAATTTGCCGCTTACAGAACAATTCCCACTTTTCAAGAATACCTATTAATTGATCAAAACCGTATTCATGTAGAACAATTTTCTAAAATTGGGAAAAAAAGATGGAATTTTTGTGAATATGATGCAGAAGATGAAAATATATCTCTGACAACAGTACCTTTCACAATTTCTTTGCAGGATATATATAATAAAGTCAAATTTGAAATTGCAGAACCTGAAACAAAAAACAATAGTTAGAACCTCCTCAACCAACCCAAATTTCCTGGGCAAAACCCACTGCTAATTTACTTAACAAAGTGATAAATATACCCATCAATAAATAAGCTTGACGGGGATAGCGAGACAAACAGACACCTATAGCTGCACTCAGAGGTACAATGCCATAAGCAAGACGACTTAAAGAAATTGTCCCACCAGAAGCTAAAAGTAAACCAATACCACAAAAACCATAAACTACCATAATGGGAGTTAGTTGCTGACGGAAATACCATAACAGGTAGCTACTACCTAATATCATAGATAGGTTGAGCAAATTATTTATTAATCCTTGGTCTGCAATTATTAATAATAATATGACTATGACATAAGCAGCACGGAATATCTGGGGATGGAAATATTTACGCCAATAGAATAAACAAGAAGAACTAATGACAATTAAACTAAAAAACAGCGGATACCAAAAGTCTTTAACTCCACCTTCATCATTTTCTACCCAACCAAAATACCAATTGTTGCCAAAAGGAATTTGCATAAACATATTTAACCAACCTTCCCAATCAAAACCTAAGGAAGGCCGCCACCCTTTTTGTGCAGCAATGAAGGCTAAAAAATTATCAAAATTTAGCCCACAATACACACTGAATACTAATAAACCTGTAGCGGATAATAAACCTGCTATATAGGCAATTGGTGGTTTATTCTGTCGCCAAGCTGTGATTAAAAATGCGGGGATTAATACCATGCCTGTGGGGCGTGTTGCTGTTGCCATTGCTCCACAAATTGCTGTCCAAATATATTGTTTTTGATCAAAGGAACGTAAAGCTATTGTACTCAATAACAAATATAAACCTTCTGTGTAAATTACTCCTGTGAATAAAGACATGGGACAACAAGTTATGACAGCAATTGTCCAATGGGCTGCACTGATGCCACATTGTTTTTTTACCCAAGAATATAAACAATAAACTGTACCTAAAAATGCTAAATTATTGATGATTAATCCAGCTATTTCAAAGGAAAAACCCAATTTCATGAACATAAAAATGCTGACAGGAAACAGGGGGAAAAATGCTAAATTATGTTGTTTACCATCATCAACAAATTCATACCCTTCAGTAACGATCGCCCGATAATGTACAGTATCCCAAACATTAAAAATCTCCCAGCCCAAATGGGGCGTAATTCCATCTGGTAATGGGGGGAGATTGGGAGCAATCAGCAACATAGAAATCCCCACCAATAGACGACTTAAAAACCACATAGAAGCGGGAAATAAGAAATCATCCGTCCAAATAAATTTAGCGATGCTGGTAGCGATTATAGGCAAGCTACGGGCAGCGTCTCGAAGAGAAGCGATCGCTATTTGTGCTTTAACCATAGGCTTTTGTTTTTCCTAATTTGATGTTACTTTTAAGTAATGTTAAGCATTAATGGCGAAAATAGCAAAGGTTGTCATAGAGATTAATTAATGTAACATTAATACCAATTTCATCTAAAACTGCACGGAATCATGAAATCCATTCATGTATCTGATTTTATCAGAGTTTATCTGCTTTTATATGCGTTTAATTATGATTAAAATCATATCATGTAGATTTATCTAAATATACCTACAATTTGCAATTGGTCAGTAAGTCTGATGATTGTAAAAATTCCCCTGATCAACGAGTCCCAAGGCATTTATAGTTAAAATTATCTATTAATTCTTAAAAAATTGTGAAAGCCATTACCCTACTTGGTTCTACTGGTTCAATTGGTACTCAAACCCTAGATATCGTCTGTGAACACCCAGATAAGTTCCGCATTGTTGGATTAGCTGCTGGCAGGAATGTGGAGTTATTTGCGGCGCAAATTCGCCAATTTCGCCCGGAAATCGCCGCCATTTCCGCTGCTGATAAATTACCAGAACTCAAAGAAGCCATTAAAGATTTAAATCCCCAACCCATTTTACTGGCTGGAGAGCAGGGAGTGATAGAAGTTGCTCGTTATGGCGATTCTCAAACCGTTGTTACTGGTATTGTTGGTTGTGCAGGTTTATTACCGACTATCGCCGCCATTGAAGCTGGTAAAGATATTGCTTTAGCCAATAAAGAAACTCTGATTGCTGGCGCTCCCGTAGTTTTACCTTTAGTAGAAAAACACGGAGTGAAATTATTACCAGCAGATTCCGAACATTCCGCCATTTTCCAATGTCTCCAAGGTGTTCCCAAAGATGGGTTACGGAAGATATTACTTACCGCTTCCGGTGGTGCTTTCCGAGATTGGCCTGTAGAAAAATTAGCAACGGTAAAAGTTGCGGATGCTCTTAAACATCCTAATTGGTCAATGGGACGAAAAATCACCGTAGATTCTGCAACTTTGATGAATAAGGGTCTGGAAGTCATTGAAGCTCATTATTTATTTGGGGTAGATTATAACAACATCGAAATTGTCATTCATCCCCAAAGTATTATTCACTCATTAATAGAATTACAAGATACTTCAGTTTTAGCCCAACTGGGTTGGCCAGATATGCGTTTACCTTTGCTTTATGCTTTATCTTGGCCAGAGCGAATTTACACTAATTGGGAAAGATTGAATCTAGTCAAATCTGGTGATTTAACTTTCCGTGAACCAGATCATCAAAAATATCCCTGTATGCGTTTAGCTTATGCTGCTGGTAGGGCTGGTGGTTCTATGCCGGCTGTATTAAATGCGGCAAATGAACAAGTTGTAGCGTTATTTTTGGATGAGAAAATTCAATTTTTAGATATTCCTAAATGTATCGAATTTGTCTGCGATCGCCATCAACATGATAACCAACAAAATCCCACTTTAGATGACATTTTAAACGCAGATCAATGGGCTAGAAAAGAAGTTTTTGCGGCCATGGAAAAAGTAGCAACACGACCACAAATAATCTCGGTAGGTTAAAAGTTATGATAGTCCTACACTGCACCGAATAGGATTAGTGTAGGATTATATTTTATGTATTTTCTTGCACATCTATTTTTGAGCAAAATTCTATGAACTTTTGAAAACTATGTAAATGATCTGGGTTTGTTTTAATTCTGGTTAATAATTGTTCAAGATAAAATTTTTCTTGTACTTCTTTTGGTCTAGATTTACTATAGGATAAATTACGTTCTTTGAAAATCTCTCTCAAATAACCTTCATGAAATAAAGCTTTTGTTTTATATCCAAAAATCTCTCGTGTATTTTCTTCGTTTTGTTCAAACTCACTTGCTAAATCTTCAGGATCACTTTGACTGACATCAAAATACTTGATATATTTTTTTTAAATTTCGTTGTTTTGTGGGTTTCTAACAAAAAAGTTTCTATTTCCTAAAAACCAAGTTTCAATACAAACTTTACAAACTTTTTGGATAATAATTTCTAATTGACAATCTTCTGGTAAAGTTTGAAAAGGTTTATTTTGTAAATTGAGTTTAATTTTCTCGAATGCTTCTGCTTTTTTCTCGGAAATAGTCAACCTATCTGCGTCTGTGAATAGCACCAAGTAGTCATATTTTGGTACTTCGTTAATTTCTTGAATAGCATTAGCAGCAACTCGGTAACAGTCAGGAACACCCATATCACTTTCATAATAATAGTTATTCTGACTGACAGTATCAAAACTATCCACTTCCGTTAAATTTGGAAGAAGTACAGATAACCACTTTTTATAAACAATCGCTTCCGTTTTCCCCTCAAATACAAAATAGAAATTCATAATTGTTTTTCGAGAATTTTAGTTAATTGAAGAAATGCTTCTTGTTTAGATTTACCTAAATGATAATCTGACGCATTACGAATATTAATGTGTCCACCTTTACGAGTAACGATTTTCCAATATTCATAAGGAATATTATTGATAATATAAGGATGATGACTGGTAGCTATAAATTGTAAATTTTTATTTTCATGAATTAAGTCATCAGTTAATATATCAATACAATTTATCCCTAAGCTATTTTCAAATTCATCAATTAATATTACAGTTCCCGGAGTTGAAAGATATATTTCACTAATATGAATAAGTGTCCGTAACATACCTGAAGAAATTCTATTTTGTTTAATCCATTTTGGGACAGATTTTTCTTTGATAAAGATAATAATATAAGTAAGAGAACTTTCTACTTGATTGTTTTTGCCTAAAAACTCAATGTCAATTTTGATATCTTCTATCTGTTGAAAGATATCTATAAATCTTGATTTAATTTTATCAAAAACCTCTAATTTATGAAAATAAGTCAGATATAGTTTAGTTAGAATATCTTCATGGCTATTTACTATATTCTCTAAAGTTGTGTATTTATTTGTGAGAGAGTGTAAAGGTTTATTAGATAATATACGGAATCCACAGCTTCTTGTGTGATCATGATACTCTATTTTATTTAAAGCATCATAAGCTTCTTGAATAATACTATCTTCTCTCAATATATAGATCATTGATTGATGTGAAGAAAGCTTGGGCATTTCTTGATCATTAAAAATTATTTTTTCTTGAGTTCGTTCAATTAAAATCTTATTTTTTGAAGTTAATTTTTCATGAACTAATGATGGTTTTTCTATTTCATCTTTATCATCAATAATTAGATCATCAGTTTCAATAGTATCAAAACTACCTTCCCAGATAAATTCAGTACCATTGACAGTGGAAAATTTTATTTTCCATTCAAAGCCATTTATTGCTCCTCCATTAGTAATACGCTTTAAATCAGTAATCGCCCGCAGAATTTGAGTTTTACCTGCACCAGAAACACCTACCAAAAGAGTTAAATTTGATGAAAAATCAACTTCATCAAAATCCCAACCTAAAAAATTATTCTTGAGTCGCAGTGAAATGATTTTCATAACTTAAACAATATATAAATTGTTGATATTATAACTTACTTCCTTTGTTTTTTCCCATTCCCTTGATTAGCCCTCGACTTTAATGTAAACTGTGGTATTTCCTCAGGTTCATCTTCACTCAAACTATACTGTTCACACACAAGACTTAACCGATTTCCCACAGTTGTAACTGCATTCACAGAATGAGTTAAATCACCCTGAAAATAAATTAAACAATTGGTTTGGGGTTTAATTTGTCCAACTTGGCGTTTTTGCGATTTTAGCACTAATTCTCCCCCTTGCATATCCTCTGGTACACGCACATAAAGCACGCTTACAAATGCGGGAGGTTCAACAGTTTTACAATAGGAACGCAAAGACCGATCAATATGGAGATCAACGCGAGAACCTGCTTTCAATAATAAAGGATTCAGATAAAAAGCATTACAATTAGGTAAAAGCGCAAAATCTAAATAAGGCTTAAAATAGGGGAATTTTTGGATAACTTTGCCTACCTCCACAGACAACTTTTTTAGCAAACCCTACTGATAATGGTTTCAATAAATTTTTATCATTTAGGTGACTAAAGACGCGCAAGTGTCAACCAATCCTAAAACCCTGTGTTAAACTGTTTGTTGGCGAACTCAAGGCAATAATTCGGTATTTGAGGAATAAATTAAAATAAATGGTATTAAATATTGCACCATAAAAGCATTATTTTCAGCGCTGGTAAACATTTCAGATTGGTCAATATTTGGAAAAGCCGCGATAAGCTTAGGTTTAAGGTTGAGTTGCGGGGGGAAAGTTAATTAATGGCTGCTCATAAATAGTAAATATTACTTTTTATAACATTTTTTAAACTTCTTTGCACAATTACGATTTTTTGTGTAATGATGAGAGAGTGGAAATTAATTCGGCAGTAATGTTTGTTGTTAGTATTGACAGGCTTTCCCTTTTGGTATATACAGACTTCTCTCCGAAATCTAAATCTCTACAATCTTATGATTTTGGAAATATTCTATGTCAATTTACGTGGGTAACCTCTCTTATGAAGTTACACAAGATGCTCTCAGTCAAGTTTTCGCAGAGTACGGTGCTGTGAAACGTGTTCAACTTCCTACAGACCGTGAGACAGGTCGCTTGCGCGGCTTTGGTTTTGTAGAAATGGGTACTGAAGCTGAAGAAGCCGCTGCTATTGAAGCTCTTGATGGTGCAGAATGGATGGGACGTGACTTAAAAGTGAACAAGGCAAAACCCAAAGAAGACAGAGGTCCTTCTGCTGGTGGTCGTGGTGGCTACGGTGGTGGCGGTTCACGTAACCGTTACTAAGCAGAATTTAGCTGAGACTTTTAGTTATTAAATGCTAAAAAAATTACCTATTCCGTTAGCGGGGTGGGTAGTTTTTTGCTATTAATTTTCTCAACTGGCAATTCAAATCCTGGTAATAGGTCTTCTCCAGAAAGCAATACGGGAAATTGAACAATTTATACAGGTTTTTCCACTCTGTAAATTTCTACTTATTGATTTTGGGGGTCAATTAACCAGCCCAATTCTAAACCATTATTTATATATATATTCCTGCATTTTTTCTGGCAGGGTTAATCAACAGTTTTGAGTCTATCGGTTTTTGATCTAAGTTCAATGATAAAATCGGGAACGAGCAATTCTAAAATAACTAAAATAACTAAAATAAAACATGATTAAATTTGGAAAATGGATGCTCTTGGTCAAATATTAGTGGTTGTATATACACAATATAATAATGAGATTAGACTTATTTCTACTCGCTTACAACCATCCTTCCCTCTAGGAGTCGCTGCAATTTGAAGAATTTTGAATTTACAAAGGTAAGTAAATTATGCTTCAAGCCTTACCAAAAATAGTAACTTTTGCAGAATTTATAGAATGGCTACCTGATAAGGGACGCTATGAATTACATGATGGAGTAATAGTTGAAATGAATCCACCGGTAGGTTTTCATGAAGATATTATTTGCTTTTTAGCTGAGAGAATCACGGCTGAGTATTTACCCTTGAATCTACCTTATGGAATCCCAAAAACTACTTTTGTTAAACCACCAGGAAGCGAATCTAGTTATTTACCAGATGTGTTAGTAATCAATAGAAACATTTTAGCGAATGACCCAAACTGGAGAAAATCAGCAGTAATTTCTGACCCTGATTCTATTCCTTTAGTTATTGAAGTTGTGAGTACAAATTGGCAAGATGATTATTATAAAAAACTGGGAGATTATGAAAAATTAGGTATTCCTGAATATTGGATTGTGGATTATTTAGCACTGGGAAGTAAAAGGTTTATTGGTAGTCCTAAACAACCAACTATTTCCATTCATCAACTGATAGAGGGAGAATACCAAGTTAGTCAATTTACAGGTAGTGAATTGATCCTATCATCAACTTTCCCAGAATTAAAGTTGACTGCTGAACAAATTTTTAAAGCTGGTAATTTTGATTAAACCTTGCTCTTGTTCCTAGTCAGAGACTAGGAATGCAGTTGATGAGGCCCTGCCTCAAGTGGCAGGACAAGATCGGATAAAATGGCTTGTATTCTGGGAAATCCTATAAACTGATTAACCAGTGACAGATCGAGTCAACTTGAGTATCATTTGTCATATTAGCAGCATTGCTCAATTTACCAGATTCTAAATTATTCCATATTTCTTCAGCCATACGTTTTTCAATAGCTGCACCAATGAAAAATGTATGTGGTGACAAATCAACTTGAGAAAATGCCTTCCATATTCGAGATAAAGCAGTTCTCGCTGTTTTCCAGTGTTCATCAGCACCAGCAGGATCAATTCCTCCTTTTAATTCTCCCAGTGTAATATAAAGATTGGGAATTTTATAAATTGTTGGAGAAATTTGTTGATAACCACAGTTGAAAAGACAAACATCAATATTACTTTTCACTAAAGGAACTGTAATATTATAAATTATTGTTCTATTTTTGTTGCCAATAGACCAACTTAAACCCTTCACATATAAATCTATTCCTGCATCTTCTTCTGTCATCGGAATCCATGTTTTAGTTGTAGAATGTAACCAATAATAAGAAATATTAGCAAGTGCAAGATTAGCCAAAATTGCGCGAGTGAATTTACGCTGTGCTAACACTCCACCCACATTTCTCATTGAACCACCTAGCGTATCTCCTCTTGTTAACAAAAATCTATAAACTAATTCTTCTATAAAATCTGAACCTGCTGGTTCTAAAAACTCCTTAATTAATCCTTGGATAGCTTGTATTTTATCCTGTGGCTGTAAATAACCTCTCGCTTTATCAGAAATTCCAGATGCAGCTAATAAAGCAGGTTGTATTTCTACCAGATTAATTAAATCAGCAGGACTATTAACTTGAGAAGCAATAGTTTTTAATACTCTTGCTTGATCAATCAATGGTGTAGCCCGACGGTTTCTTTCAATAGCTAAAGCAACAAAACCAGCTCTAGTTTTTTCATAAGCTGTTACTAAATCAAGACCTGTATTTAAATGATTTTTATATGCCAATTTTAATTACCTTAATTTGATGAAATTAAACTTTTCTCCAAACATAAACGCATTTTCTCAGTGCATCACGTCCATGTAGCCCCATTTGCTGGCTACTATTGCCTTTAGTATTGGGTAAAACTAAAATATTTTCTACTTTAAATCCCAGATACTCAGCTATATTCGATAAAATCATATCCACTGAAATACTCACACCAGCATAACGCACATTATCATTAATCATAAACATCAGCCCTTGTGGTTTCATGACTCGATAACATTCATAAATTATGCAAGCCATTTCATAAAAATAACCTTTTACCATTCTCGGAATACTATTATTATTTAATTGTTTTTTGGATTTTTGTTCTTCCAAATATTGCAAAATAACTTGGAGTAATTTCTGTTTATCTGTAGCCAAAATAGCATTTGACCATTGAGAATTAATTGCTAATAGATCTTTCGGTCTATTCTCAACTGTACAACTTAACATTTGTTGTCTAAAATTGACTATTTCCTCTTGTCCTACTCCTAACAAAGCGAGTTCTAAAGCATAAGTTCTAGTGTAATCATAACGGTTGCAATAAGGAGGAGAAGTAAGAATTACATCATAATAAGAATTTGGCAATTGTGGCATTATATCTAAGCTAGAACCTGTAAACAAACGAATCCCACCTTGTTTAGTTTTACTGGGAAAAAGTTCACCTTGTTGACTACCAGTTTGAATATCTGCTAAAATTTCCGTAATTTTAATACTAATTGCCTGTTTAAAGCTGAGAATTTCTCCTTTGTTAAAAGGTATATTACCTTGTTGACGACTAGAACGATAATCCCAACGTAAATATTGCCCATCTTTGCGAGTGTAACTAATTGCTTCCAAAACACATAATAGTGCAAATTGTAATACTTGCTTGACTCTGCAATTTTCATTTTGGTAAGCACCGATATATTTTTGAATTTCGTTTAATGTCTCTTGAGGATATGCACCTGTCGTAATTTTTATTTCTTGAATATTTTGTTGAGTCTTTGATTTCTCCCAAGGACAATTTTTAGACCAATATAAAATTTTTGTGAAATCATCTGCTGTAAATTCTTGTTCTAAGATGAGCCTAGTATTTATAATTTCTTTTCCAATAGGGAGTAATTCAATTCCATCAGCATTTAATCCTATATTACTAGCTGCAAATAAAGTTGTTCCACTACCAGCAAAAGGGTCTAATATTTCGCCAGATTCGATTATATATTTATCTAGTAAATATTCTACCAATGAAGCAGAAAAAGCTTCTTTATATTTGTACCATCGGTAAATAGGTTTAAGTTTATTAGCCTGAAAACTAACAATCTTCCGGTTGAGAACATCTTCTATGCAGAATTTATCAGCAAAGTGCTGGTATATTTGGGTGTTAATATGTTCAATTTCAATATTTTGTGTTTGATGATTTGGTATTTGAGGTTCTAATTGTTGAAAATCAAGCATTATTTAAAGTGATCAAAAATATTAGCAGACATTTTACATCATAGCGTAAAAAAATTACCCCTCTATCTAATCCTAGAGGGGCTAAGACGTAAGGTGTTAATAATAACTCGCTGATTTGCGATGATGTATCGCTGTGACACCATCTTGATTTAAGACTTTACCATCATCAACAGTCGCATAAACTAACCAATGATCACCAGCTTCCATGCGACTTTGTACGGAACATTCTAGATAAGCTAAAGCACCATTGATAATAATACCTCCATTGTTGGCTTCTTGAATGTCTAAACCCGCAAATCTATCTTGTCCGGGAGCATAAACCTTCATAAACTGCTTACGGATTTCTCTCCCTTCCGCTAAGATGTTAACGACAAATTTGTTATTGGTGTGCGTCATGTTTTCCATAGCCCGGTCTTTAGCAACCGCAATAGTTAAACCTGGCGGATTAAAACTAGCTTGTGTCACCCAAGAAGCTAACATTCCCGTTTTAACATCTCCTTGAGTTGCTGTAACTACACACAAAGAACCAACTATGCGCCCCACGGCTTGTTCTACATTTGTAGCAGGTTGTTTAGCTACAACTAATCTTTTCGCCGCTTTTTTCAATGCTTGAGCAAAATCGGTTCCCGCTTCTTCGCAGGTTTGTAAGGTGACTTCATTGGGTTTGAATTTGACGCGAATGGTGTCAAAACCAAATCTGTATCCTGCGTCTTTAAGTTTACTTTCAATTAAATCAACCGCTTCCCCACTCCAGCCAAAAGAACCAAATACCCCCGCTAATTTATTATTAGTCGCAGTTGAGAGGACTATTCCTAAAGCTGTTTGCACCGGTGTGGGTGCGTGTCCTCCTAAGGTGGGAGAACCTATGACAAAACCGGCGGATTTTTCCACAGCAGCTTTGATTTCTTCGGGTTCGGTAAATTCGCAGTTAATGGCCTCGACACTCACACCAGCCTTAGTGATACCGCGAGCGATCGCTTGTGCTAAAGTTGCAGTATTACCATAGGCTGAGGCATAAATTAAAGCCACGGTCATATCAGCGGAGGTTTGCTGTTTAGTCCATTCTCTGTAACCCTTGGTAATATCAATTAAACCATAGCGCACAATTGGACCATGACCCGTAGCGTACATTCGCACGGACAAATCTGCTAATTTCTCTAAAGCTGTTTCGACTTGTTTAGCGTGAGGTGCCATTAAACAGTCAAAATAATAGCGTCTATCCTCATTAAACACCTCCCAACCTTCATCAAATACCTGGTCTGAGCAAATATGCGCCCCAAATAGTTTATCAGAAAATAATATCTCTGTTTGCCGGTCCCAGGTACAAAGTTCGTCAGCGTAACGGGGGTTAGGAGTGGGAATAAATTGTAAATGGTGTCCTTTACCTAAATCAAGGGTATCTTCCCCCCGCATAACCAGAATTGATAAATCCTGATTTTCCAAAGCAGCGCGTAAATTTATCGCTCCGGGGTTAGAACAAACAAAGGTAATTTGAGGAGCAATTTCCAGTAAAGCTTTTAACGTCGCAGCCCGGTTAGGGTTAACGTGACCAAGGATCACATAATCGAGATTTTTGACATTAAACCGCTGTTGTAAAGCTTGGAGGTAGATTTCGGTAAAAGTTTCGCCAGGGGGGTCAATAAGGGCATTTTTATCGCCTTGGATGAGATAAGAATTAGCCGTTGTTCCCTTAGCTAAAGCATATTCAATTTCAAATCTTAATCTGGCCCAACTGCGCGATCGCAATATTATGGTATCTGTACCAATGGGCAATATTTGTACATCACGGGGTTTAGTTTCTGACATGATACTTTATCTCCTTGATTTCTGAACATAACTCTACTTCTCTCTTTTCCCACTTGTCCCACCCCCTAACCCCCTCCCCGCAAGCGAGGAGGGAGGACAAGAATTAGGATTGGGTACGTAATAATTTTTCATATTTTGCTGTTGCTATTTGACTTAATTTAATGTATTAGTTTTTCCCAGAGTTCAGGTCGGCTTTACTAAGAAAGAATGTAAAGACGTTCCATGGAAGGTCTCTACAACGGTTTTGGAAACCACATATTTCCCGGATATGTCTAATCTATTAGTTTTTCCCAGATTTTAGGTGGAAAAATTTATCCTAGCTAATCGTCTCCACTGCCTTGGCAACGCGGGTTTTTAATGCTATGTTTTGTTTAGCTTTTTTAGCTGCAACCATTGCACCCAGGGCTAAAGAGCCTACTAATACTGAGTACGGAGAGGTTTCAAAGGGAACAGGGACAGGGGAGGCATCGAAGAAACCATTCGACCGATACACATGATGGTAGTGTGTATCTTCCTCGTAAAAATAACCAGAACCAAGTTTCGTCCATACGACTGTTTCAGGACCAAATTCGGTCGGTCTTGTCGTATGGTAAGTCAAGGTATTAAACCATCCATTATCCCGACCCAACCAAGGCTCGCTTACTATACTGAAGTCGGTTATCTGATAACCCATTCTGATACCACTAAAAGCTACTATTTTATTATTCTCAACACTTAATTTTCCGCTAGATTGACCAGTAAAGCCAGACTCACAAGAGCTGGTGCATCCGTAACTCCAGTTCCATGTCTTTACAATAGCCTGTGCTGGAGATGCAATACTGGAGATGATACCAGCAACAGCACTACTAATAACTAATGGCAAAAAAGATTTCGACAAAGATTTTGTTTTCATAGAGTTTGTTTTCCTGATAGTTAGGATTGTTCCACAAGAATACTTATATATTGCTTTTGTTTATAACAACACTTCCGTGACAAATCTTCATCTATAACTAACTTTTGTGTCATAGTTTTTAACCCAGACAAAACCCTCTTATCCCCCTCCTCACTTGCGGGGAGGGGCTAGGGGTGGGGTTTTAATAATGATTCCCGACTTTCCGGTGGTGTACGGCTGTCATGGCATCGGGATTTGATACTCTACCGGCGTAGGCTGTGCTGTATACTGCCCAATGATCACCACAATCCATGCGGCTGACTACTTCACATTCTACGTAAGCTAGGGCATCTGTAAGTATAGGTGCGCCATTTTCCGCAGGTTGGGTTTTCACTCCTTGAAAACGATCAGCACCGGGGGCAAATCTTTTTAAGAAATGTTTCATTAATGGTTGATAGTTGCCTTCTTCGAGTATATTCAGAACGAAGCGATCGCCTACTTGCATCAGTGATTCTATCGCTCGATCTTTGGCGACTGCGATGGAAAATCCCAAGGGTTTAAAGCTGGCTTGACTGACCCAGGAAGCTAACATGGCGCTGGATACGTCGTCTTTTTTGGCTGTGATAATATATAAACCGCCGCTAATTCTGCCCAAGGCTTTATCTAAATCAGCCGCAAGAGATTTCATGGCTTTGATGCTTTTATCTCTTGTCACCCATTGTCCTAAGTCTGTACCCGCTTCTTCACACTTTTTATAGGTGTTGGCTGTGGGTGTTTCCCGAATTTCAATGACGGGGAAAGCGATATTTAAGCCTAAAGCCCGGAATTTATTTAATATGGGATAGGTAGGTTCATCATCTCCTCCACCGGTTTCAAAAATACCAATGGCTTGTTTTTCTTTGGCGGAACCTAAAACGGTGCTGAGTGCCGCTTGAATGGTAGAATTACCTGATACTGGAGGCATTCCTACTACTAAACCTGTACAACGTCCTACCAGTTCCCGGAGTTCTTGTAGTTCGTTAACGCTGGCTAAATCTACTATTTCGACAGGGACACCAGTTTTTGTAATCCCATTAGCGATAGATTGGGCTATTTGCGTGCCAAAACCGTACTCGGAGACGTAAAATATGCCTACGGGGGTTTCGGCTTTGGTTTGTCCTTGACTCCAGTGGCGATAACGGCTTGTCAATTCTTCCACATTGTGGTATAATAGGGGTCCGTGACCGGTGGCAATCATGCGAATGGTTGTTAATTCTGCCATACGCTTCATTGCGGACAAGACAGAACGGGCATTTGGTCCCATCAAACAATCATAGTAATATTGAAAGTCGGCTTCTATGGCTGCTAAGTCGTCATCAAAGGTACTTTCTGAGCAGTAATGTAAACCGAAAGCGTCGCAGGTGTAGAGAATTTGGGTTTTGTGGTCGAAGGTGAAAATGGTATCAGGCCAGTGTAAGTTCGGAGCAATGACAAATTCTAATTCATGGCCATTGCCTAATTCCAAGCGATCGCTATTTTTAACAATTTTACGCTTAAATGGTTGGTGTACCAAATCTTCTAAAAACTGAATTGCTACTTTTGACGCAACAACGGTTATATTCGGAGCGAGTTGTAATAAATCTTTTACTAGTCCACTGTGATCTGGTTCAGTGTGACTGACAATCAAATAGTCAATATCTTGGGGATTAATTAAACCAGTGAGGGTATCAAAATAAAGTTGGCGAAATTTTTCATGGGAGGTATCAACTAGGGCTATTTTCTCACCACGAATTAGAAAAGAGTTGTATGTTGTGCCATTTTGCAAACCAAACTCAATATCAAAGCGATCTCTGTCCCAGTCTAAAGAGCGAATCGCTGTAGTATTTTCACTGATATCTATGGTATTTATAGTCAAACGCTTTTTTAACTTTTCTGTGAGCAATACCATAACGCCCCTCCTAAATAAATTGAGTATTTATGCCTTTCTCCTATTGTGGCACAGGTTTATTATTAATTAATATTAAAAAACCTATAGTTCAGTTAAGAAAATTAAAACATTGGCAAATCATTCTCCTGCAAAAAATCAACAGCATCTTTCCTTAGCATTAATAATTGGTAATTCCCGTGTTCATTGGGGATTATTCATAGATAAAACCCTATACCTAACTGGGAATACATTTCATCCATCTGCATTTATTATCCAACAATTAGCGCAATTTCCAACATTAGATAATTGGTTGAGAGTGATTTCTTTACCTGGGGATATTCTTCCTATTTCCCCAGATTATCCTGTGCCTGTGATTTTTGCTTCTGTTGTTCCCCAGCAAACCGCACTTTGGCAAATTTACCCCTATTTGCGTCTAATTACCTTAGCAGATGTACCATTACAGAGAATGTACCCGACATTAGGAATTGATCGCGCTTTAGCGTTATGGGGTGCAGGGATAACTTGGGGATTTCCCACATTAGTAATTGATGGCGGTACAGCATTGACTTTTACAGGTGTAGACGGTCATAAATGTTTACTTGGGGGAGCAATTTTACCGGGTTTGGGGTTACAATTGAGCAGTTTAGGACAAAAAACGGGACAATTACCATTATTAGAAACTAGTTTAATCACCAATTTACCACCACGATTTGCGATGAATACATCAGAGGCTATTGCAAGTGGAGTAATTTACACTTTATTAAGTGGGATAAAAGATTTTATTGAGGCTTGGTGGGGGTTATTTCCTGATAGTCAGATGATCATAACTGGTGGTGATAGTAAGTTATTAAAAAACCATCTTGAGCAACAATTTCCAGAGATAGCAACCCGATTAATTGTAGATAATAGTTTAATATTTCAGGGAATTGGAAATATAATAGAGCAGTTTCCGATATGATAAGGTATAGATATTAATTTAATAATAAAAATCTTGTGGTGCGGGCATCTTGCTCGCCAAAGGTGTACCTCATGACATTAATATAGCAGATTATAATCGCTGTACCACTTTTGATCATGCAGAGCTGAAAAGGCTTAACTAAAAATCCCGGCTAACCACCGCCCTGTCATGCCATAATCAACTAAACATATAGCAGGTGTTGTCCAGAGTTGAGTTTAACTGTTAATCAAATTTTTCAAGTCGGTGTTTAGATGACGATTACAAAAAAGCAATTACCAAATTTCTGGAAATTTACGAAGAATCCCAGCCTATCTCAGCGATTAATGCAGATTGGTCTGGGTATAACTCTCTTTTTCATCTTCTTAGCCTTTTTTGCTCCTATTTTTCAAAGTTGGGGCTGGTTACAAAACCCTAAGGAATTTCTTTCTCACCCTATTCATCAAGCACCTTCCGCTCAACACTGGTTTGGAACAAGTCGTTTAGGTTATGATGTCTTTTCCCGTAGTGTGTTTGGTGTTCAAGCTGCGCTACAAGTTGTGACTTTAGCAACATCTTTGAGCATGATCATCGGTGTACCTTTGGGGATGGTAAGCGGTTATTTGGGGGGAAAATTAGATAAAGCTCTATTATTCCTCATGGATAGTATTTATACTTTACCAGGTTTATTACTGTCAGTAACATTGGCTTTTGTGGTGGGAAGAGGAATTTTAAATGCAGCGATCGCTATTAGTATAGCCTATATCCCCCAATATTATCGGGTCGTTCGTAACCATACAGTCAGCGTCAAAACTGAAGTATACATTGAAGCGGCACAAGCAATGGGCGCTTCTACTTGGGTTGTCTTATCAAGATATCTGTTTTTAAATGTCATTCAAAGCGTACCTGTTCTATTTACTCTCAATGCGGCAGATGCTATCTTAGTTTTAGGCGGGTTAGGATTTTTAGGGTTAGGATTACCTGAAGAAGTACCAGAATGGGGATATGATTTAAAACAGGCTTTAGAAGCATTACCTACAGGCATTTGGTGGACTACTCTATTTCCTGGTTTAGCGATGACTTCTTTAGTGGTTGGATTATCATTACTTGGTGAGGGATTAAATGAATTTGTTAATCCTCGTCTCAAAAGAAAGAATAATTGACAATTGACAATGGATAAGTAACAATTGGCAATGGATAAGCAACAATTGACAATGAATTAAAAACAATTGACAAATAATAACCTGAGAGATGATTGTGAACGATAATATTACATTAATTGCGGCTGCTACAGGTGGATTAGTGCTTTCTTTAGCTTTATCTGGTATTTTAAAAGGTAGTCCAATTACAGATTGGCAACAGGTACATAAAACTTCATACCCATTTGCAAAGGTACAAGTTATCAGCAAAAATCAATAGAAGTGGGAATAGGTAATTGATAACGGACAACGGATAACGGACTAATGACAAAACAAGTAATTGGTATTGATTTAGGAGGAACTGGGATTAAGTTGGGACGTTTTACAGCAAATGGTAACTGTTTGCAATCTTTATCTGTAGATACTCCCCAACCTGCAACACCTGAAGCTGTATTATCGGCTATAGTAGATGCTATAGCGGAAATTGACCCTAATCAGGAAACTATCGCTATCGGTTTAGGTACTCCTGGACCTGCTGATGCTGCGGGAAGAGTTGCCAAAGTTGCTATTAATCTGGTAGGATGGGATAATGTACCTTTGGCAGATTGGTTAGAAGCTAAAACTGGTAAACCGACAATTTTGGCTAATGATGCTAATTGTGCTGGTTTAGGAGAAGCTTGGTTAGGTGCTGGCCGCAATTTCCCCAATTTGATTTTACTGACTTTGGGGACTGGAGTTGGTGGGGCAATTATTCTCGATGGTAAATTATTTGTGGGACATCAAGGAGCAGCAGCAGAATTAGGTTTAATTACCTTAAATCCTGATGGACCAATGTGCAATAGTGGCAATCAAGGTTCTTTAGAACAATATACTTCCATTGCTGCTATCCGTCGCCGTACAGGCAAAGAACCAGCGGAGTTAGGCGCACTTGCCAAAATTGGAGACCAAAAAGCCTTGACTTTCTGGCAAGAATATGGTAGAGATTTAGGAAGAGGTTTAACAAGTTTACTCTATGTGCTGACACCCCAGGCAATTATTATTGGTGGTGGTGTGAGCGCGAGTTTTCAGTTTTTCTTACCTGCATTACAAGCAGAAATCGAAAAACGGGTTTTACCAACTTCCCGCGCAGGGTTACAAATTCTTCCAGCAGAATTAGGAAATGCAGCGGGAATGGTGGGTGCTGCTAAATTAGCATTGACAATGCTAATAATGGAAAATTAAGATACTTTGACTGGCTTTGGTATATTCGTAGTAGAATGGGTTTGAGAAATAGCAGCGGTTATAAATCCTTTAAATAAAGGATGGGGTGCGTTGGGGCGAGATTGAAATTCGGGGTGAAATTGACAAGCGATAAAAAATGGGTGTTTGGAATATTCGACTATTTCCACTAGTCTACCATCGGGAGATGTACCGCTGACCAAATAACCAGAATCTAATAACTGGTTTCGGTAAACATTGTTAAACTCATAACGGTGACGGTGGCGTTCATAAATAACTTCTTCTTGATAAAGTTGGAAAGCGAGAGTGTTGGGAAGTATCCGACAGGGATAAAGTCCCAAGCGCATTGTTCCGCCTAAATCTACTACGTCTTGTTGTTCCGGTAAAAGATTAATAACCGGATCATTGGTGTTTGGATCAAATTCAGCACTATTGGCATGAGATAGACCTTCGACATTTCTAGCCCATTCAATCACAGAACACTGCATTCCTAAGCATAACCCTAAAAAGGGAATTTGCCGGTCGCGGGCGTATTTAATGGCCGCAATTTTCCCATCTATGCCTCGACTACCAAAACCGCCGGGAACTATGATACCATCTACACCGGATAAATAGTTTTCTGCTGGTTCAGTTTCCAGGGCTTCGGAATTTACCCACCGCAGACGCAAATCACCGTGGGTAGCAATAGCCGCATGACGTAAGGATTCAACTACGGAAAGGTAAGCATCACTTAACCGGACATACTTACCAACAATGGCGATTTCGACGCTGTATTTGGGAGTATACATTCGTTCTACCATAGTTTCCCATTCTTGTAAATTGGGTTGACGTTGTTCCATTTGCAACAAATCAAGGACTTGTTCTGCTAGTCCTTCCCGTTCTAAAATTACTGGTACTTCATAGATACTACGAGCGTCTGGGGCAGGAATTACGCATTCTACAGCTACGTCGCAAAATTCTGATAACTTTTGTTTCAAACCTACAGGAATGGGGCGATCGCTGCGACATACTAGAATATCTGGTTGAATGCCAATTGATCTCAATTCCTTAACAGAGTGCTGAGTGGGTTTGGTTTTCATTTCCCCTGCTGAAGCAATCCAAGGCAATAGAGTAACGTGCATATATAGAACATTGCGCCGGCCGACTTCCTTGCGTAATTGACGAATTGCTTCTAAAAACGGTAGTGATTCAATATCACCCACCGTACCGCCAATTTCTGTAATTACCGCAGAAGGATTAGTTTCTTTAGCAACTCTGACAATTCGGTCTTTAATTTCATTGGTAATGTGGGGAATTACTTGAACAGTGCCACCATTATAGTCTCCTCGGCGTTCCTTATTAATAACCGACTGATAAATCAAGCCAGTAGTAACACTGTTTAGGCGAGACATAGATGTATCCGTAAACCGTTCATAATGTCCCAAATCCAAATCCGTTTCTGCACCGTCTTGGGTAACAAAAACTTCCCCATGCTGAAAAGGACTCATGGTGCCTGGATCAACGTTAATATAAGGGTCAAGTTTGAGAATGGAAACGGAATAATCCCGGGATTTGAGCAAACGACCCAGACTTGCTGCTACAATGCCTTTACCAATACTGGAAACAACGCCTCCAGTCACAAAGATAAACTTAGTCATAGTATTTTCAATTGCTAGTAACTTGTAAAAATAGATTTTCGTCCCTAGTGAGAATTTGTGTAGACGATTTTAGAAGCTTGTATGCGGGATGAATTGACGTTTTATTTCATCTTCCCCATTTTGCCACAGTTCCTACTCTGAAAACCCTTGTATTTGTCCATGAAAAAACTTTTAGGATTATTAGGATTAGTATTATTTAATTTTTTATTCACCTCCTGGGTTGCATTAGCGCGAGAATCACTTTTAGTAGTTTTTCCCCCCACAAACTACCAAACCAGCACAGAAAAAATATTTTTTATTGGTACTGCGCCACCGGCAGGACAAGTTTTAATTAATGGTAAAGTGATTAAACGTAGCCAGTCTGGGCATTTTTCCCCCAGTTTTCCCTTGCAATTAGGAGAAAATATATTTAAAGTCCGTTACCAAAATCAAGAACGAGAGCTTAAAATTAACAGGGTATCTACTCAACCTGAGTTACCCCAAGGTTTAGGCTTTGCCAAAAACTCCTTGACTCCTGCTGTGGATATTGCCAGATTACCAGGAGAATTAATTTGTTTTAGTGCAGTTGCGCCGCCTCAAGCTACTATCTGGGTTAATCTGGTAAATCAAAATCTAGTAAATCAAAATATTGCCCTTTTACCTCAACCATCATTTGCACAATTACCTCCTAATTCGAGTATTTTAACAGGTTTCAATCAGCCTAATCGTTCTAGTCTTAGCAAATACCAAGGTTGTACAACAGTCACAAATGCTGCTGATTTAGGAAAACCTGAATTTAATTTACAACTGAATGATCAAAGAATAACTCAAACTGGGTTAGGAAAAATCGAAATTCTGTCCCCAGCACAGTTAGCAGTTGCAGAAATTACATCAGAATTAGGCGTAACTCGCACAGGACCCGGTACAGATTATTCACGACTGACTCCCTTACCTAAGGGGACTATGACGACGGTAACGGGTAAAGAAGGTGAATGGCTGCGTTTAGACTATGGCGCTTGGATTAATAGCAAAGAGACTAAAATTATAGCAGGTGCTGTTGCACCACAGACAGTGATTCGCAGTGTGGGCTATCGGCAACTAAATACAGCCACAGAGATGATTTTTCCTTTAGAAATTGCTGTTCCTGTGAGTGTAGAACAGGGAAATAATTTCTTGACTCTCACCCTTTACAATACTACTGCCCAAACAGATACAATTCGCCTAGATGATAACCCCCTCATTTCTCGCCTAGATTGGCATCAGGTAAGCCCTCAACAGGTGAAATACACCTTTAACCTCAAAAATATCCAACAGTGGGGTTATAAGCTGAGATATGACAATACAACTCTAGTTTTAACTTTACGTCATCCCCCCCATTTTCCCCAGATCAAACGCCGACCTTTATCTGGTATCAAGATTGTACTTGATCCAGGCCATGGTGGTAAAGAATCTGGTGCTAGTGGACCAAATGGGTATTTAGAAAAAGATGTGAATTTGGTAATTTCTAAATTGCTGCGGGATGAATTGGTGAAGCGCGGCGCTAAGGTGGTAATGACTAGAGAAGATGATCGAGATCTATCTTTGGTGGAACGTCAGGTAATTATTAATACAGAAGAACCAGCGATCGCTCTTTCCATCCATCATAACTCTTTACCGGATAATGGTGATGCGGAAAATACTAAAGGATTTGGTACTTTTTGGTATCATCCCCAGTCCCACAGCATGGCGGTATTTTTGCAAAATTACGTAGTTACCAATCTCCGTAAACCTAACTATGGTGTATTTTGGAATAATTTAGCTTTGACTCGTCCCAGTGTTGCACCTGCGGTATTATTGGAGTTGGGTTTTATGAGTAATCCCTATGAATTTGAGGAGATAGTTAATCCCCAAGCACAGCGGAAAATGGCGCGTACCTTAGCTGAGGGGATAACTAAGTGGTTTAAAGAGATTTATCTAACCACAGAGGCACAGAGAACACGGAGGTAAGAGGTAAGGTGGTCTGGTTTGGCTAGGTGTCAAAATGTCACCGCAGCAGCTTTGACATTGATATTTATCTCTTTGAACAATGTAGTTTCTGACTTCTGGAGGTATGGGAATGGGTGCGGAATGTGGGTTATATTGATTGACGAAATTCTTGAAAATCTTGGTTGACTTTTTGAGAGTAGTAAACTGCATATTCTAAAATAGAATTATGCCAGGAAGATTGACCAAAATTAATTAATTCATCAGCAATTGCAGAACCTTGTCTCCCTCCACTGCGTAATTGGTCCCAAGCTGTTACTTGAGCCATTGTTTCAATTAATTTTTGCAAACGCCCTAATTTTCTATCCCAAGCTTGTAGATTTACTGCATCTTCTTCTGGTTGTAATTCTCGTAAAAGATAGGATTTATCACTATCATTTATTGCTTCTAATAATGCTGGAGAAGTTCCTTGTAAACGTTGTTGAATAGCGACAACTCTTTTAGCTGGAGTTTCCCATTGTGGCTGAGAAACTGGTAAATAAGGCTGTAAAGAACTGGATTGAGTTTCTTTAAAATCTAGTAAATAATTTTCATCGGGAGAACCATTACCTTCTACCAAAATGATATAACCCACATTCCGCACCCTGAACTGTCACAGATCAAAAAAGCAGAGATAGTAGTACATAATAACTAACGATCAATTAAAGAGAAATAAGCTTAATGAGAATACATATCATTAAAAGGGGGGTGGTGTGAGAAAGTAAAGTTTCCTAAGGAGTCCGAATTCAAGATGATTAAAAAATTTATTATTCAGAAAGCAAGAAATGAGAG
>NZ_JACJPZ010000048.1:0-32438 GCF_014696335.1 Dolichospermum sp. FACHB-1250 | reverse complement strand
TTCCTCAATATGGGCTGCAACTATTTTTTCTCGGAGATCCACTGAATATGCTTTCATGACAGTATTATCTTTATTATTACTAACTGTACCTCATAACTTCGGAAACTGCTGTATATACAGCAAATTTTGGAGAAACTCCAGCGGGAGACATTACTAAAATTAATGAAAATGATATTCCAGAACATGATATATTATTGGCTGGTTTTCCCTGTCAACCTTTTAGTATTTGTGGAGAACTTAAAGGTTTTGCAGATACCAGAGGTACATTATTTTTTGATATTGCTAGAATTATTCAAGCTAAAAAACCCACAGCTTTTATATTAGAAAATGTCAAACAGTTACAAGGACATCAACAGGGAAAAACGTTAAAAATTATTATTGATAATTTACAAGATTTAGGATATTACACAGATTATAAAATTGTTAATGCCTTAAATTTTGGACTACCACAAAAACGAGAAAGAATTTTAATTATAGGTTTTAAAAATCAACATCATTATGAGAATTTTAAATGGCCATTGATAAAAATTCCCATGCAACCATTATCAACAATATTAGAAAATTCCGTTTCTGACTTTTATTATGCTTCGGAAAAGATTAGACAAAATCGGTTACAAAAAGTTAAACCTAATCAACAAGATGATCAACCAACAATATGGCATGAAAATAAATCTGGTAATATTAGTGTATATCCTTATTCTTGTGCATTAAGAGCAGGAGCATCCTATAATTATCTATTAGTTAATGGAGAAAGAAGGTTAACTGAAAGGGAAATGTTGAGATTACAGGGTTTTCCTGAATATTATCAAGTGGTGGGAAGTTATCAAACTATGAGGAAATTGACTGGTAATGCTATTGCTATTCCCTGTGTGGCTAGTGTTATTGATGTTATGATTAATCTGATGGTAACAAAAAGTATCAAATCTAGTGTATCTAAAAATCCACTATTTCATCAATTAAATCTTTTTGAAAATAATTCATCTATCTCAAAAAATTATGTACACAATTCAAGAAGCTAAAAAACAACTTGATATGCTGATCAAAAAAGCTAGGGTTGATATGTATAAACCTATTCAAATTGCAGAAGTTTTGAGACGTTCACCTTTAGAGAAAGATATTGATATCTTGGACAAGGAAACATATAGAACTCAGTCACGCCAATGGCGTGATTTGGTTACGGACAGATTATTAAATAAAGTATCTACATCTTCATCTAAATATCAAGATGATATATGGACTAAAACAGCAATGCCTCCTGAAATACTTTCAGTTCTTGATCAAGAAAATAAACGTACTGAAGGAGGAGTAGAGCATTACATATATCTAAGTTTTGGTGAAAGACAATCCACTATAAGTAGCGTGATTGAATATATAAATAAAACAGCAACAGATAAATTTAGTTTAAAATATTTATTAGAATTATTTGTTACTCAACCTGGAATTAGAAGAAGTATTGATAAAGCCTATGAAATTGTAGCCTATAGTTTGTTTGAAACTATTGTTGTAGCTCTTGATGCAGAAATTAATATTTCTATCCCTCCTGCAAAACAAGATATATTAAATGAATTTTCTGATTTAGCTAAAGTATTATTAGGGATTGAAAAAGGGAAAAACTCATGGGGATTTAAAGCTCATATCTATCGAGTAGGAGTAACTAATGCCGCAGATAGAGGTTTAGATATGTGGGCGAATTTTGGACCAGCAATTCAAATTAAGCATTTAACTTTAAATCCTGAATTAGCACAAAATATTGTTGATCAGATAGAAAGTGATCATATTGTTATTGTTTGTCGTGATGCTGATGTAGCTGTTATTAAAATGATTACAACACAAATTTCATGGGGACAAAGAGTAAGAGGTATTGTTTGTCAATCTGAACTAATAAATTGGTATGATCTTTGTTTGAGAGGTAAATATGCTCAAATATTATCTCAGCCATTAATTAATTGTTTATCTGATAGTTTTAGAAAAGAATTTCCTCACTCTATTGCTTTAACTGAATTTTTAGCAGAAAGAAACTATCCACCTTTAGATACATTAAATGAAAATTGGCGCATTATAGGATAAGTTATCGCTCAAATACAAGAATACAAATCTTTTTGATACAGATCAAGCTAAATGTGAATATTTAAAGGTTATGTAATTTTTATCCCTCCTCGAAATTCCCGCAGTGCTTGAGCATGATTTTCTATATTAACACAACGCATCAATAAATCTACATCTAAACTCGGTAAAAGTTGCGATTTACTAACAGCCTCATATCCCTCATTTCCTAAACTATAAAACAATAATTCATCATTCATCCAAAACCAAACTTCAGGAATTTGTAACCGTTTATATGCTTCCAGTTTATTAATTCCTCCACTACTAACAACCACCTCAATTACTAAATCAGCACGTTTGCTATTTGGTCCAAATTCATAAGATTTATCGCCTTCTTTTTTAACTTTTTCAAATTCATTTTCTAAAGTAACAGAACCAGTAGGAGTAAAATCTAACTCCAAAAATTCTAAATAAATTTCTAGTAAAGCACCAATACGTTCTTTGATAATTTGATATTTTTTACCTGGGTTTTTACGAATCTCCAAAACTCCATCTAAAAAGGATAACTTTACCCCTGGGCGGTCAATTAGCTGTTCAACAGCTTTAAATTCTCTCCAGGTTAAGTCGCTAATTAAAATTGGTTCTGCTTCGCGTTCAATGATTGTAGTTATCATAATTTAAACCCAAAGAGATTGAATTTATTGTATCTTAAATTCCCATGTATAACCGTTATTTCTAATCGCTTTTCAAATCACCTAATTTCTCTATAAAATCTGCGTGTTCAACAGACTGTAAACCAGTTTGTAAAACATTCAATACAACTTGCATATTACCTGTTAATAATTCATTTACCGCTAACCATAAACCTGGAAATACCCGACTTTGTAAAACTCCCTCTTCATTAGGTGCTAATTCTAAATATTCACCTTCTTGTAAGGAAAACCAACTTAATTTTTCGTCCAAAACTTGCCAAACAATATATTCTCTCACACCATTGCGACGATAAGCCTGTTTTTTGCCATGGAGGTCAATAGCCACACTACTAGCAGCAATTTCTACAACTAATTCTGGTGGACCCTCAATATAATCATCCTCACTGATGCGAGTTTGACCTCCTGCTTCTGGTATAATAATCAAAACTGCATCAGGTTGGGGTTCGTTATCTAAATCTAGCCGCACTGTGGGTTCAACTCCTAAAGCCACACCAGGGGTTATGGCTTCATAATTACCAAGCCATGTTAAGATGCGACCATGAGGTTGTCCATGACTTCTAAAACGCAGAGCAGCAGACATAATATAAACTATTCCTTCGATTAATTCAGCTTTTTTCGGTTTAGATACGGCATTGTATCGCCGTTCAAATTCATAACGGGTGAGTTTGTCCCCGTTTGTCAAAGGAGGAATTATCGAAGCTGGGAAGGGTATTTTTACCATAATTTTCTTAATGAGTAATGAAGCCCTGAACGAATTATAACAAATTATTCAAATTTTTCATAATTTCTGGACATTTTACTTTCTATAAATTGATAATATGACAACTTTCCTCACAGATTCTCTAGATATAAATAGATTTCATTTTTCTTCAAGATTGAACTTAAAACAAAGAAGTGAATTAGGTCAGTTTCTAACTCCTGCACCGATTGCGAGATTTATGGCAGGACAATTTAACAATTTATCTGGTCATATTAGTTTACTAGATCCTGGTGCGGGTGTTGGGTCTTTAACTGCTGCTTTTGTAGAGCGATTATTAATAAATGCTGATCAAATTGAGAGTTGTTTAATTACAACCTATGAAGTAGAAGAAACCTTTTTACCTTGTTTAGAGGAATGTCTTAGAGAATGTTGTAATGCTTTAAAAAACAAGGGAATAAGAGCAGATTATTCTTTGCGAAATGAAAGCTTTATCGAGAGTATTGGTGAAATAAGTTTACCGCTTTTCACTAAAAATTACCACAATTTTACCCATGCAATTATAAATCCACCTTATAAGAAAATAAGTAGTAAATCAACTGAGAAAAAAATACTATCAAAGCTGGGAATTGAAACGGTAAATTTATATAGTGCATTTGTTTGGCTATCCATATTACAGCTTTCTCAAAATGGTGAAATAGTTGCAATTACTCCCAGAAGCTTTTGCAATGGTAGTTATTTCCGGCCTTTTCGCAAAGCTTTTCTAGAAAAAATGGCATTTGAAAATATTCATATATTTGCAAGTCGCTCCTTAGCTTTTGCACAAGATAATGTTTTACAAGAAAATATTATTTTTCATGCTGCTAAAACAGAAGTTAAACCTAAATGTATAGAAATAAGTATTAATTCAGAACAAGAATTAGATAATTGTTCAGAAATCAGACTTGTTCCATATAACCAAGTTATTGAAACAAATGATCCTGAGATGTTTATTCATATTCTTACCAACTCTCTGGAAGATGCTGTAAAAGTGCAAATAGATAAATTTTCATCTACATTAGATGAACTTGGTTTAGAAATTTCAACTGGTCAAGTTGTAGATTTTCGTCTTAAATCATCTTTAAGAAATTCCTTAGATGATCAAAACGTTCCCTTAATTTACCCAGAATCTATAAAACCAGGAAAAATTTTATTTCCTCCCACAAAACCGAAAAAATCAATTGCTATTGAAAATAATCAACAAACACAAAAATGGTTAATTAAACCAGGATGGTATGTTTTAATCAAGCGATTTTCTGCTAAGGAAGAAAAACGTCGTATTGTTGCTGCTGTCTGTTCTCCTATAAATTCACCCGCGCTGGGTATAGAAAATCATCTTAACTATTATCATGCTAAGGGAAAGGGAATGAATCCTGACCTAGCAAGAGGTTTAACAGCATTTCTCAATTCAACTTTATTTGATAACTATTTTCGGCTGTTTAGTGGTAATACACAAGTCAATGCAACAGATTTGCGTAAAATTAGATATCCCTCTCAAGAGGATTTGATGCAACTGGGAAGCCAAATTGATGAATTTGTATTTGACCAGGAAAAACTTGATACACTTGTTCACAAAACTCTGTCAATTATGAGTGAAGCAATAAACGCAATTCAAGCTAGTAAACGTATTCAAGAAGCACTAACTATTCTGAAAGAAATTTCTGCACCAAAAGAACAGCAGAATGAAAGATCCGCACTGTGCTTACTTGCATTAGCAGATATTCGACCGGAAACTTTTTGGAATCAAGCAACAACTCCCAAACGCAGAATTACTGAAATGATGGATTGGTTTCGTGATTATTATGGAAAACAATACGCACCAAATACACGAGAAACTGTGAGAAGACAAACAATGCACCAGTTTGTACAAATGGGTTTAGTTGTGGAAAATCCAGATCAACCAAACCGACCAATTAATAGCCCTAAATGGTGTTATCAACTTCAACAAGAAGCACTTTTGTTGATACAATCATACAACTCTGACCAGTGGGAAGAATCTCGTCGTAATTATGCTATTTCTGTCAAGAATTTATTACAGGATAGAACTCGAAATATCCCCACAATTCCCGTTAGTTTACCCAATGGACAAGCAATTTATCTATCAGCAGGTGGACAAAATAATTTAATCAAAGACATTTTAGAAAATTTTTGTCCCAGATTTACACCAGGAGGTTTGGTTCTTTATCTAGGTGATGCTGGGGATAAATTTATTATTAATGAAAGTCAAAATCTTAGAGAAATGGGAGTAGAGTTAGATCCTCATGGTAAAATGCCAGATGTTGTCGTTTATTATCAAAAACAAGACTGGCTAATCTTAATAGAAGCTGTAACCAGTCATGGTCCTGTTAACTTAAAACGACACAATGAACTAAAACAACTGTTTAAATTTAGTAGCAAGGGATTAGTTTTTATGACTGCTTTTCCTACTCGCAAGGAAATGACTCGGTATCTAGCTGAGATTTCTTGGGAAACAGAAGTTTGGGTAGCAGACCAACCAGATCATTTAATTCATTTTAACGGAGAGAGATTTCTTGGACCATACGAAAACCGGGAAAATCTTTCTTGATATTTTGGCGGTACTAATTCTATCAATGATTGAAAGTAAGTATATAAATGATTTTTGTTAGTTTTAGTACAAATATCCCTAAAAATTATTAAGATTTATTTACTTAAACAACATAAATATTGTTTAAGTTAGGGACCATAACCCAGTCAGTAACTAGGTTTTAGCATCTCTCACAGCAAATAACCCCGTAACAAACCTTATTTGTTCATAGCCAATAGATTTGAGAAAATCAGAAGCGATTTAATAATCAAGCACTTATAGTTATTTAAGTTGCAAAGGGAGAAGACCGGATGAAATTAGCTTACTGGATGTATGCAGGACCAGCCCACATTGGTACTTTGCGGATTGCTAGTTCTTTTAAAAATGTTCATGCAATAATGCACGCACCCCTGGGTGATGACTACTTTAACGTCATGCGTTCCATGCTATCGCGGGAGAGAGATTTCACTCCAGTGACAACCAGCGTCGTTGATAGAAACGTTTTAGCCCGTGGTTCTCAAGAAAAGGTAGTAGACAATATCACCCGCAAAGATGCGGAAGAACACCCCGATTTAATTATCTTAACTCCTACCTGCACTTCCAGTATTTTGCAAGAGGACTTACACAACTTTGTGGAACGGGCGCAGTTGGAAGCAAAAGGGGACGTAATGCTGGCGGACGTAAACCATTACCGCTACAATGAACTACAAGCCGCAGACCGGACTTTACAACAAATTGTCCAATATTACATTGACAAAGCCCGGAAGCGGGGGGAATTATCAACACAGAAAACCGCTAAACCCTCGGTTAATATTATCGGCGTTTCTACCCTTGGTTTCCACAATAACCACGACTGTACCGAACTTAAACGGTTAATGGCTGATTTGGGAATTGAGGTCAATATTGTCATTCCTGAAGGTGCTTCGGTTCACGAGTTGAAAAATATGCCCCAAGCTTGGTTTAACTTAGTTCCTTATCGGGAACTGGGGTTAACAACGGCTAAATATCTAGAAGAACAATTCGGGACACCTTACGTAGATATTACGCCCATGGGTGTTGTAGAAACTGCTAGATGTATACGTAAAATTCAGCAGGTAATTAACGCCCAAGGTGCTGAGGTGAATTATGAAGACTTCATCAATGAACAAACTCTTCATGTATCCCAAGCGGCTTGGTTTTCCCGTTCTATTGACTGTCAGAACTTGACTGGGAAGAAAGCGGTGGTTTTCGGTGATAATACTCATGCAGCGGCTTTAACAAAGATTCTCTCGCGGGAAATGGGGATTCATGTGGTTTGGGCGGGTACTTATTGCAAATATGATGCTGACTGGTTTAGAGAACAGGTGAGCGAATATTGCGATGAAGTATTAATTACAGATGATCATGGTGAAATTGGGGATGCGATCGCTCGTGTTGAACCTGCTGCTATCTTTGGTACACAGATGGAACGTCACGTTGGTAAACGTTTGGATATTCCTTGCGGTGTGATTGCAGCACCAATTCACGTGCAGAATTTCCCCATTGGTTACAAACCATTTATGGGTTATGAAGGTACAAATCAAATCACAGATTTAATCTACAATTCCTTCACTTTGGGAATGGAAGATCACCTTTTAGAGATATTTGGTGGACACGATACAAAGGAAGTAATTACCAAAGGAATTTCCGCAGAATCTGGTTTGAATTGGACAAAAGATGGACAAGCAGAATTGAATAAGATTCCTGGTTTTGTGCGCGGGAAAGTGAAGCGAAATACGGAAAAGTTTGCCCGTGAACGTGGGTTTAAGGATATCTCCGCTGAGGTTTTGTATGCTGCGAAGGAGTCTGTAGGAGCATAGGGTTTCCGTGGTTGATTAATAAGATTAAGGGGTATCCTAAATGGATGCCCTTTTTGCTTATTTAATGCTAATTTGAGCTTCATTTAAGTTGCCCAGAATATTCATACTTAGTTTACTATCTTTGTAGTAAAGATAAATTTATTATACATAAGTGTGATGACAATGCCATCGAATTTAGTAATTCAGGATGCTAAGATCACCAAATACTTACTGGTGTATCAGCCTAAAAGTGATAAATCAGGATATTTGGCTTGAGCCGGATATAACTTGGATAACTGGGAAGTTCTCAAAAACGATATAATAAAAGCTGTGAAAGGTTCTGAAATTTCAGATGTTACCCCAACTGGTTATGGATCTCAGTTTACTGTTAAAAGTCAATGCCGTGGTCCAAATGGCCGCTTACTTAGGTTATCACTATCTGGCAACAGGATGAAGGAACAGAAGTATGAAGATTTATAACTTTAAAACCTGATAGATCAAAGGAGAATTAAAAGATGACAACAGCCACCTTATTCCAATGGGTGGAACTAAAACAAGATGTTCCTAACAGCCCTGTAAAAGCTGGTAATAAGGGGGTTGTTTTAGATCATCTATCCCAACTAATTAACTCCTTAAATGAAAGATTTGGTACAGATTTTACCTTAGCAGATCAACTGTTTTTTGAAAAAATTACCGAAACAGTGATCGCTAATGATTCTATCAAAAAAGCTGCTCAAGTCAACACTAAAGAAAACTTTGCTCCTGTGCTAGAAAAGCATCTAGAAAACCTCTTTATTGAACGCATGGACGGGAATGAAAAAATATTTATGGAGGTGATGAATAATGAAGAATTTAGAGCAATGGTGTTAGAAAAATTACTATCTAGTATTTATGAGACATTGAACCGAAATGTAGATGAAACCGGCAATAGCAACTAAAAAGGAGCGATTTTTACCAGCCTACAAGGGTTTGAGGCTCATTTACAGCAGTTTCTATAACACTTTGGTACAATAATTGAGTAGATAAAAGTAAATCCTCGCTAATTCGTGGAAATTTTCACTTTAGTAGTAGAATAACAATGTTAAGTTTTATGTGCCGACCTTGAGGATATAAAACAAGACCATACAAAACCTGTAATTTCCGAAGCTTCTTTCATAGCTTTTAACAAGACAACAGTAAAGAGAGGATTTCACAACATGACATTTACACAACCCCCCTTACCTTTTGCTTCTGATGCTTTAGAGTCTTACGGCATGAAAGCTGAAACCTTTGAGTATCATTATGGTAAACATCATAAAGCTTATGTAGATAATTTGAACAAGCTAGTTGATGGTACAGAATTAGCTCACAAGTCTTTGGAAGAAGTAATTCAAATCGCTTTTGGTGACTCTGCTAAGGCTGGAATCTTCAACAACGCGGCTCAAGTTTGGAATCACTCTTTTTTCTGGAATTGCTTAAAACCCGCAGGTGGTGGCGCTCCTACAGGCGCATTAGCTGCTAAAATTGCACAGGATTTTGGTAGCTTTGACAAATTCAAAGAAGAATTTTCTACCGCTGCTGCTACTCAATTTGGTAGTGGTTGGGCTTGGTTAATTGATGATCATGGTACACTAAAAATCATGAAAACACCAAACGCCGAAAACCCCCTCGCTCATGGTAAAAAAGCGCTTTTGACCATTGACGTTTGGGAACACGCATATTACATTGATTTCAAAAATGCTCGTCCTGCATTCATCAAGAATTTCCTAGATAATTTGGTGAACTGGGATTTTGTCGCTGCAAATTTTGCTGCTTAGATTTTAATTGATACAGCAGCTTTCAGCAGTTAGCAGTAAAACCCTTGTTTGTGCAAAGCTTTGTGGCTCAGACAGGTACCTCATTGACTTGCAGTTGTAAAAGTATCATTATCATTAGATAGGTCTTATTGAGAATAGCTGACCTATCTTTTTTTACCATAAATCGTGACATTCTTGTCAGTTAGATCAGTTCGGAAATAGCTGTAATTAATTCAAATACATCTATGGGTTTAGGAAGATACTTTTGAAAACCAGCGTTTAATACTTGATTGATGACTTCATTTGCAGTATAACCTGTGAGTGCGATCGCTGGAATTTGTCTTTTCTGGGTGGATTCTAAAGACCTGATTTGGTTTAGTAAACTATAGCCATTTTCCTCGGGCATCCCAATATCAGTGATTAAGATATCTGCTGGAAACTGTTGGAGACATTTTAATGCTTCCCTAACAGAATCCGCAGTCATGACTACTGCTCCATACTCTTCCAAGGCAAAAACCAAAAACTCACGGACATCAATATTATCATCAACAACTAAGACTTTTACACCATCAATAGTTGAATGTGGGGAATTGTTGAGCGACTTGCTCAAGGGGTTTAGCTCTGGCTGTGACTGGAGTAATGGTATTCTAACTGTAAAAGTTGCTCCCTGTCCCTTACCTAAACTTTTAGCCCAAATATTTCCCCCGTGCAATTCTACCAAGTGACGGACAATTGCTAAACCTAGTCCCAGTCCGCCATAATTTCGGGTATTGGAAGCATCAGCTTGACGAAAATAGTCGAAAATATAGGGCATAAAATCAGGACTAATACCAGATCCTGTATCAATTACTTGAATTTGTGCTTCTGAGCCTACTGTGTTTAGTCTGATTTCAACTTGTCCTCCGGGGGATGTAAACTTAATCGCATTAGTGAGCAAATTCCAGACAATTTGTTGTAAACGAATTGGATCACCTAATACCATCACATTATGAGATGCAATTGTCAGCAATATTTTAATTGACTTAGCTTTGGCAGCTAAATACATAGTATTAATTGCGGTTTCAATTGGTGATACTAAGTTGACTGGGTGAATATTGAGGCTGACATTACCTCGAACCATTCGAGAAATATCTACTACATCTTCAATTAATTGGGTTTGTGATTTGGCGTTGCGTTCAATAGTTTCTAAAGCCAGTGCTGTTTTTTCGGGACTTAATTTCCCAGATTGCAGCATTTGTGACCAACCAATTATAGAAGTCAGAGGCGATCTTAATTCATGAGAAAGTATGGCTAAAAACTCATCTTTAATGCGATTAACTCGTTGAGATTCCTCGTAAAGATGGGCATTATTCATTGCTAATAATAGCATTTGCGCTAACTGCACTAAAATAGCTTCATCATCTTCTGTAAAATCACCTTCATATTTATCAGAAAGGTGCATAAAACCAATGTGTTTACCTTTAATATCAATCAGTGGTGCTACCAGCCAACCGCGCAGGGGTAAATTGTTATTAATGTTATTAATTGCGGCTGGATGTGCTTCTAGTTCAGTCTGAGTCATTCGTATTGAATTTTGGATTTGACAACCTAACCTATAAAAATCAGATTCATCAAACTTTTCATAATTTTCCCGCCACTGTTCATATTTATCTGCAAGATGAACTGTATGAACTGCTTTTGTGCAACTTTCATCTATTTTAATACTAATGATTGATTGGTGCGCTCCGATAATTTCCGCAGCTTGCTGTGTAACCAATTGCAGTATATTATGAGTTGATAGTGTTGAATTAATAGTCAGAGATAAATCAGCTAACTTTTGCAAACGATTAGTGATTTTGAGAGTCATAGCATATTCTTCTAATTGTTGATTAGCTTGTTTGAGGCTGTCTGCTTGTTCTGATAAATTAGTATATAACTGAGCATTTTCTAGGGAAATAGCAGTTTGGGTCATTAACAAATTCAAAACTTCAATTTTATTATATGTAAATGCCCCTACAGTTAGCTGATTTTCTAAATATAAAATACCCATAAATTTACCTTTGTGAATAATAGGAAGACATAACAAACTTTTAGGTTGCTGGGAGACAATATAAGAATCAGCAGCTATTAACAGATTAGTTTTAATATCATCGGTTACGAATATTTTCGCCGTATTATAAACATAATTAATCACATTGATAGGAATATCTTTACTTAAATTCACCGGGGTTGATTCTTGGATAACATTTGCATTATCTATTTTTATGGCTTCCACAAATAGATGATTATTTTTAACTAGAATTAAAACAGATTTACTTGCACCGCTATTTTCCATCATCACTTGCATTAATGTTGATAGCAATTTATCTATGTGGATTTCACTAGCAATTACTTGAGAGAATTTTATAACTGTTTTCAAATCAATAGCCTCCGAAATACTATTATTTTTAGAAATCATCATTGATACAGGTTTTTTTCCTGCTTGTAGAGTCTTAGCAAGTAATTGGGGATAGGATTTTTCTAAATGGTCTACCTTAGCTTTTCCTCCCCAGCGTAAATAGCCATAATATGCTTTTGTCATATATAATGAAGCAATTTCATTTCTACCTAAAGATAAATAAAACTCTGCCGCTAATTCATAAGCTAAAGCTTCTTCATGAAGATATTCATAATTATTTGCACCTTGAATAGATCGGTCATAATATTCCATTGCTAAAAGCATTTGCCCTAAAACTCTAGCTTTTTCAGCCTCTATCAGGTCATATTTATGTTGATAATTCATTGGGGCATTAACAGCCCAATACTGCATCTTTTGCTGATTTGCTAAAACTTGTTTCATGGACTCCAGTTGTTCATGTTCAGACTGATAATTATATGCAGCCAACAGAGACAAAGAACAGTAAAAATTATGTTGGCTGACAGTAATTTGTCCTGGCACAGATATTATATATTGTTTAGCTAACATAGCACTATCAAGGGCTTTTTTGTATTCTTTAAACAAATAAAATTGTATGGTTTTAGTTAGATAAAATCCAAAGAGAGAGTGATAATTTTTATTATTAACTAAAAATAGAAACAATTCTTCAGTAAAAAAATCACCATTAAATTGGCATTTATCCTGATTTATTGCTTGCAAATTAAATATTATTTGTTGCCAAGTTTTGATATTTTGAGTATGCCAATCGAGTTTTCTATGAGAGATTAAAGCAGCACAATTTTCTAGATATTCAGATACAGTTATTAAATTTTCCCCAGCAAATAACATCATGAACATATTAAACGTATAAGCAAAACCTAAAAAGTCTGTTTCACCTATTTTCCAGCCATATTCAGCAATTTCTTGTAAAGGAACTATAGATCCTCGAAAATGCTGTTTCCAATAAATAATATGAGAATACCATAATATTAAAATTCTGAACCTGATCACTTGATTATCAAACTGCTCTGATAAATTAAGAGCTAATTTTCCATAACTATATCCAGTATTAATATCCGAAAACCTATCGCAGACTATCAAGCCATAACAAATATAAGTATAAGCAGACTCCACAGAATTGCCATATTTAATAGCCAGATTTATTATAGTAAGTATAATCGGCAATTCCATCTCCAATTGTGAGAAATAAGCTATAAAACCAAGTCCCATTAGTATCCCCATTGCTGCAAGTTTATAAGGATCTGTCATTTTTGGTAAATGGATTAAATCCTCAACGTTAACATTTATTAGGGGTACTTTTTCTACAGTAACTTCTAGTTTCTCTAATAATTTTAGCCCTGTATCAAAGGTTAATTCCATGTCATGCATGAGCATTTGCTTTTTGTATACCTTAACTTCATCTAGTACACTAATTGCATTTTTCCTAACTATTTCTATATAAGTTATTGCTTGCTCAGGATGAATATTTAAATATGCTGCCTCCACCGCTTCTATATAAAGGTTTAATGTTAGGTTATATTCATGCTGCCAACTATCTGCTGCAAGTAATGATAAACCTTTTTTTAAATACCTAAAAGCAGCATCATAAGCTGTAGCTAATTTGGCTTTAGAACCGGCAATTAAATTTAGTTGAGCTACTGCATATTTTTCTGACTGAATCGTAATTAAATCCATGCCAATATTCAACTGATTCACAATTTCAAATATATTTTCTTCTATGTCTTTTTCCGAGGTATTTTTTAAGAGCAATTGCCCAACTTTTAAATGGGTAGATTGTTTTTCCTGGTCAGGAATCAAAGCATAAGCAGCTTGCTGTACACGATCATGTAAAAATCTGTAACTAAATTTCTGTTCTTCGTAGTTATGAACTGCTGATAACTGTTGATTATTAAGTAAATCAGATTGAAAGAAGTTGTAAATTTTTGTTGTCGGAATTATAAATTCTTCTAACAATGCTTTCCACAAATCTACCGCTGTTTCTATCTGAGATTTTTCATTAATTTTTGCTAATGTATCTAAATTAAATTGGTTGCCAATACAAGCGGCCAGCTTTAATACTGATTGAGTTGATTCAGGTAATTTTTGTAATTGCAGTGCGATAAATTCTACCACATCATTAGTGATAGCTAAAGCTTGAATTTGTGCGATATCACACTGCCAATAATGACAATCAAAGTTAAAGCGAATTAAACCATCTTCATAGAGAGATTTGATAAATTGGTGGCTGAAAAAGGGATTTCCCTGGGTTTTTAGATAGACTAATTGAGTAAAAGGTAGAGCTACTGTAGTCGGACAATTGAGAGTATCAGCAATGAGTTGATTGAGATCAGATTGATTGAGAGAATTTAGGGTAATAGTATTAATTATAGATACAGTTTTGCGGATATTCTCAATAGTTAATATTAAAGGATGTGTAGCAGACACTTCATTATCCCGGTAAGCACCAATTAACAATAAATAACTAATTTCATTTGTAGTCATTAGTAATTGCATCAATTTAAGAGAAGCCAAATCTACCCATTGTAAATCATCAAGAAATATGACTAAAGGATGTTTTTGAGTGGTAAAAACATGAATAAATTTCTCAAATAGCAAGTTAAAACGATTTTCTGTGGCCATGGTGGACAATTCTGGAACAGGAGGCTGTTTACCAATAATTTGTTCTAATTCTGGGATAACGGCAATAATAACTTGAGCATTTTCTCCTAACGCAGACAGAATTTTAGTTTTCCATTTTTGCAATTGAGTATCACTTTCAGTTAATAGTTGATCTATTAAATTTCGGAAAGCTTGTATAAATGCAAAAAAAGGAATATTGCGTTGAAATTGGTCAAATTTACCTTTAATAAAATAACCCCTAGCACAAACTATGGGTTTATGAACTTCATTAACTACAGCGGTTTTGCCAATTCCCGAATAACCAACCACCAGGAGCATTTCCTTATTATTAGCACAAATACGCTCAAAAGCTGTGAGCAGAGTTTTTACTTCTACTTCTCTACCATACAGTTTTTCAGGAATAGTTAGGCGATCGCTAATATCTCTTTTTCCTAATTCAAAAGTCTGAATATTTCCAGTTTCTTCTCCAGCTTTTATACACATTTCTAAATCATACTTAATCCCATGGGCAGACTGATAGCGATATTCAGCATTTTTCGCCATCAATTTATGAATAATTGCCGATAAAATCGGGGGAATATGACTATGGATATCATGTAATAATGGAGGTTGTTTAGCAATATGGTAATGTATCAATTCTATGGGTTCATTACTAGCAAAAGGTAATTCTCCAGTCAAAAGCTCAAAAAATGTCACACCTAAAGAATAGAAATCTGTCCGGTAGTCAACCAAGCGGTTAATACGTCCAGTTTGTTCTGGAGATAAGTATGATAGAGTTCCTTCCAGAACATTAGGACTAGCGAGAGTTTGAGTTTCTCTCTTAAGTAAGCAAGCAATACTAAAGTCAATTAGCTTAACTTCTAAGGTGCTAGGTTTAATCAGAATATTAGCGGTTTTTATATCTTTGTGAATCACCCTTTGATGATGCAATTCTTGTAAAATAGAAACTATTTGTAGAGCAATAGTGAAAAATTCTTTTAATCCTACTGCGCTGTTTCCCATACCTCCTGCCCCCCATTCTTTGATTTTTTCCTGGAGAGAAACACCCCCAAAATCCTCCATTACCAAAGCATAGCCGTTTTCATAATTTTCCAGTCCATAGGTTTTAATAATGCCGGCAATATTCAGATTTTTGATAATAGTATATTCATTACGAAACTGCACCAATTTCTCGAATTTTGGGTACTCCTGACGTAAAAATTTGATAACTACTGATATTTGGTCTTTTTCTCTTATGCATCGAAAGACCAAAGTTTCACTACTAGAATAAATTTTTTCAACTATTTTATAACCTGTTAATTTTACCATTTGCATATCCCATAAACCCATAAAATTTTTTTCACCAAATGTTTGTCACAATAGCGAAATAAAAGTGCTTGTGATAATGGCTGCTATTTTTTTCATGATCATCAATTCAAAATCAAAAATATCATAACGCAAAAGTTGCCATATTGCCAATAACCACAGAATTTTATTCATACCTCATCCTTGAATTGCAGTGGTTAATTCATTTGTAACAATTTGTGAAGCAATAACACAGAAGCTTGGAAGCCCCATATCTGTGCAGCCTCCTTTACTTCGTGTTCTTTGCTACTTTGTAGTTTATTGGTTCGTAATTTTATTAATTTTATTATTTATACGTAAGTATGTTTATTTATCCCTGATCATCAGCTGTTACGCACTTAAATTGTATAATCCTAAAGTTGATATCCCCAACTTTTTTAATAAGTCAGGGATATGAATTTTAGAGACTATTAATATCAATACCTTTAGCTTCTAATTTTGCTAATAAGTCTTGATAATTTTGACGTTCTTGTTCAGCACGTTGATTTAATTCTAGAAATGTGAGAAACTTTTTTCCATCTGCGGAGGAAATACTTTACTTAAGTCTAGCGATAAATCAGGGAAACAGGGTAAAGATATCACTTGATTTGGTAAGACAATTCGCCTATTTGCATAACCAAATTGACATTGTTTATTTTGATATGGTTTACTGTAACATTCTCAGCAATTATCTAATAAATTAAATATCCAATAATCAACAATTCCGGCTTTTGCATACAGAGGTATTTTTACCTTTTGGTCATAATCTATTGCAGCATCTGCAACTTCTAGGAAGTTCCCGCAATAAATTACGTAAACAAGTTTCATACGCTCTACCTTTTGATACCATTTCTATCAATTCTCCGTTAATTAATTGAATGTGATGCCTACGGCGAGCGCAGCTATCATCTTCTTTGAAAAAGCCGATTTCGGTGAGTTGGTGATATTCTTCCAGAGTAAAACTTTTAACCTGAATCCTAGTCATATATCTTGCTCCTTGAGGAATTGCCATTACATATATTCTAAAATGTGCCAAGAATTGCTATGCTAGAATCATAGTAACTATTAAGGAAACAATGCGATCGCCTACTCTTACCCCGACAATGACTGCTTTTCCCTTGGCCGCTGTAGTTGGCCAAGAAGCAATTAAAATAGCTTTGCTGTTGACAGCAGTAGACCCCGTTTTGGGGGGTGTGGTAATTGCAGGTCGTCGCGGTACTGCTAAATCTGTAATGGCGCGTGCAATCCACGCTTTATTACCACCTATTGAAGTTGTGAAAGCTTCTGTTAGCAACTGTGACCCCAACCATCCAGAAGAATGGGATGATAAACTCTTAGCTGAACAAAGACAGGAGATAGAAACGGAAATTATTCCCGCACCTTTTGTGCAAATTCCCCTGGGTGTGACTGAAGACCGGCTTTTGGGTTCTGTGGATGTGGAACAGTCGGTTAAGCAGGGTGATACAGTATTTCAACCGGGGTTACTCGCTACAGCTAATCGAGGTGTGCTGTATGTAGATGAAATCAATTTATTAGATGACCAAATTAGTAACCAACTTTTATCGGTATTATCGGACGGACGTAACCAAATTGAACGGGAAGGAATTAGTTTTCAACATCCTTGTAAACCGTTGTTTATTGCCACCTATAATCCCGAAGAAGGGGCATTAAGAGAACATTTACTTGATAGAATAGCGATCGCCTTATCAGCAGACGGAGTTCTGGGTATAGATCAAAGAGTACAGGCAGTTGCACAAGCGATCGCCTATTCCAAGTCTCCCACAGAATTTCTGCAACAATACAGCGAAGACATAGACTCCCTGAAAACCCAAATCATCCTGGCACGGGAATGGTTAAAGGAAGTCACCATTACCCCAGAACAAATTACCTACCTCGTCAATGAAGCCATTCGCGGGGGTGTGGAAGGACATCGCGCGGAACTATTTGCGGTGCGTGTAGCCAAAGCCGCAGCAGCTTTAGAAGGACGTAATACCGTAACAGCGGATGATTTACGTCGCGCTGTGGAATTGGTCATAGTTCCCAGAACCACTATCATCCAAACACCACCAGACGAACAGCAACCACCTCCACCTCCACCCCCACCACCAGAAAACCAAGACGAGTCGGAACAAGAAGAAGAACAAGAGTCAGAACAGGAAGAGGAAAAAGAAGAAGACCAAGAACAGCAAGAACCCCCAGACATTCCCGAAGAGTTTATTTTTGACCCAGAAGGGGTAATTCTTGACCCAGAGGTGCTTTATTTTACTCAAATGGCACAACGGCAAGGTAAATCGGGAAGTCGTAGTATTATCTTCTCAGACGACCGGGGACGGTATATCAAGCCAATGATTCCCAAAGGTAAAGCCCGACGCATCGCCGTAGATGCCACATTGCGAGCCGCAGCCCCATATCAAAAAGCACGCCGAGCTAGACAGCCAGATAAAAAAGTCATTGTTGAACAGGGAGATATTCGTTCTAAGCGGTTGGTAAGAAAAGCCGGCGCTTTAGTCGTATTTGTTGTAGATGCTTCTGGTTCAATGGCTTTAAATCGGATGCAATCTGCTAAGGGTGCAGTCATGCAGCTTTTAACAGAAGCCTATCAAAATCGTGACCAAGTATCTTTAATCCCCTTTAGAGGAGAACAGGCAGAAGTATTATTACCCCCTACCCGTTCCATTGCTTTAGCTAAAAATCGGTTAGAAAGATTACCCTGTGGTGGCGGTTCACCCTTAGCACATGGTTTAACTCAAGCTGTGCGGGTGGGGATAAATGCCCAAATGGGTGGCGATATCGGGCAGGTTGTTATCGTGGCAATTACTGATGGACGCGGTAATATTCCGTTAGCTCGTTCTTTGGGTGAACCCATAGAACCAGGAGAAAAACCAGATATCAAAGCCGAATTATTAGACATTGCAGCCAGAATTAGGGCTTCGGGAATGCAATTGTTAGTCATTGATACGGAAAGTAAATTTGTATCCACTGGCTTTGCCAAAGAATTGTCAAAAACCGCTGGTGGTAAATATTATCACTTACCAAAGGCCACCGATAAAGCGATCGCCGCCATGACTAGAGGTGCTATAGCTGACATGAAAGCAAAGTAAATTAACGTAAATCAACTTTTCGTGGTTTTGTTTTATTATATACAGCATAACTACGAAAAAATCAATTTATATTTTTTGAAAATTAATATTTGTACTGCTGCCAATTATGTCTAGGTATTAGACCACTGAATAATACTCCTCAAAGAGACTAATTGACTCCATGTGACATCAGCATGGCTAAAACCCCAAGGATTTTGTAAGTGGAAAGTTCCATTAGTGGCATTATAAGATGTAATGGTGTAAGCATGACCATTAACCACACCATAATCACCACCATAGACAAAAGCTGCCGTTAAAACCTGATGAGAATTAACCAAATTAATCAGTTGAGTTTGAGTCATATTAACGGCTTCAAATGATGAAGTTCCTAATCCCGTTACCTGACGAATTACTGTATCCATCCAACCAGTTTCTATGGCTGCGTAGGAATTATTTTGAGTATCACTGTAAGTACGACTCCAACCAGATTCAGCTAATTGGGCATAGGCTTTTTCTGCTAAAGCTACCCAAAGTTCATTGCTATTAGAAGAAACCGAGCCTCCACCCCAACCAGCATAAGCGGCATAACCACCAGAAGTTGGCAAGTAACGATCTACTGTGACATAATCAGCTACGCCATTGTTATAAAAACGCACAGTGAAGGTATTATCACCATTGTTCGTAAACATATTTTGGATGTAATCAGGTTTTTCCCGGGCTATAGAAGCTAAAGTTACTAGATAATAGCAGTCTCCCACCGCTCCTTGGTAAATGTCATCAGCACTAAGTCCATTTTGGAACAGAGAACCACTAACATAACTATAGGTATAACTGGAACTGGTTAAATCAGGTCTATCATTTCCTAAGAACCACTTACCAATCAGATTTTCCATTTGGGTAGCACTACTACCGGCAAACAAGTTACCAATACCGGAACGAGTGTTAGCAACGTCACTATTAGCAATTTTATTAGATAGGACCTTCACGGAATCAGCCATAGTGAAAAAGGTAGAGTTACTAACAAGAGTCCGTAAGTCAGTTAACTCATTGGCATTAATTACACCACCATCTTTAGCATCACGGAAAATAGCAATCATGTCATTGCGACTCAAATTACCATCAGCCGCTAAGGAACTGGTTAAAGCGATAATTTGAGCATCTCGGAGATTTTGACTATACCAATCTGTTAACGACAAACTGTAAGTAGTATTACGACTATATTGATATATCCGCACATAATAAGTACCCGCACTCAACTGACGAGTAATGGATTCCGAAGTAGTACCACCAGCAGTAGAACGGGAAATTACACCACCAGAACTATTGAGTAACTGAACATCTGCATCGGCACTTAAGCCTGTTAAACTCAAACTAAAGTTACTTTGTCTTTCCACATTGAATTTATAGTAATCGTTAGTATCAGATCTTCCTACCCAATCACTAAAACTTTGAGTTGCTGTTAATGCACCAACAGCACGGGCTGTAGCTGTGGTATTTCCCGCATTATCAACAGCAGTAGCAGTTAACGACAAACTGTAAGTAGTATTACCACTATATTGATATACCCGCACATAATAAGTACCGGCACTCAACTGACGAGTAATGGATTCCGAAGTAGTACCACCAGCAGTAGAACTGGAAATTACAGTACCAGAACTATTGAGTAACTGAACATCTGCATCGGCACTTAAGCCTGTTAAACTCAAACTAAAGTTACTTTGTCTTTCCACATTGAAACTATAGTAATCGTTAGTATCAGCTCTTCCTACCCAATCATTAAAACTTTGAGTTCCTGTTAATGTACCAACAGCACGGGCTGTGGTTAGGGTATTTCCAGCATAATCAACAGCAGTGGCATTTAACGACAAACTGTAGTTAGTGTCACCACTATATTGATATACCCGCGCATAATAAGTACCAGCACTCAACTGACTAGTAATGGATTCAGAAGTATTACCAACAACAGTAGAACGGGAAATTACACCACCAGAACTATTGAGTAATTCAATATTCGCATCGGCACTTAAACCTGTTAAACTCAAACTAAAGTTACTTTGTGTTCCCACATTGAATTTATAGTAATCGTTAGTATCAGCACTTCCTACCCAATCATTAAAACTTTGAGAGCCTGTTAATCTACCCACAGCACAGGCTGTAGCTAGGGTATTTCCCGCATAATCAGCAGGTACATTTAATGATGGAAGTTGCTGTAAACCAGGATCTGTGGGATTAGGATTTAAAGGATCTTTATCCAGGTAATTTAAGGAATTAGCCAATCCTGATAAAGAGGAATCAAAAGACTTTTCAGAATTATCAAACATAATGGACTCCTAAATCATTTATGAAAATGTGAATTCGTGTACGGTGAAGAATGCTGTCCGACAATGCTTATCCTCAGCACACCTCAACTATTCAGTATTGTTTCTACAAAAGTCAGATATGAATCTCTTTAAATCAATAAAATGAAAATATTCACACTAATTCAACCCAGATCAGGGTTATCAGGGTAAGTTTCGTCAAAACTTTTAAGATTCAAATATTTGACAATATTTTTGTATAACAATTAACTGTCACGAAATCAATATAAAAAGTAAATTAACGGGAGTCAAAAATTCGTATAATTATTGAAATCATTATTAATTAAATAAACAGCAGTACAAATAATTAATAATTAATATTCGTACTGCTTTCAATGATGTCTAGGTATTAGACCACTCAATAATACCTCTCAAAGAGACTAATTGACTCCATGTGACATCAGCATGGCTAGAACCCCAAGGATTCCGTAAGTGGAAAGTGCCATTAGTGGCATTATAAGCAGTAATGGTGTAAGCATGACTATCAAACACACCATAACCACCACCATAGACGAAACCCGCTGTTAAAACCTGATTAGAATTAACCAAATTAATCAGTTGATCTTGAGTCATATTGCTGACGGATTGGGAAGTAGCGCTTAATCCCGTTACCTGACGAATTACTGTATCCATCCAACCACCTTCTATGGCTGCGTAGGAATTATTTTGAGTACCACTGTAAGTACGACTCCAACCAGATTCAGCTAACTGGGCATAGGCTTTTTCTGCTAAAGCTACCCAAAGTTCATTGCTACTAGAAGAAACCGAGCCTCCACCCCAACCAGCATAAGCGGCATAGTTTCCATAAGTTGGCAAGTAACGATCTACTGTGACATAATCAGCTACACCATTGTTATAAAAACGCACAGTGAAGGTATTATCACCATTGTCCGTAAACATATTTTGGATGTACTCAGGTTTTTCCTGGGCAATAGAAGCTAAGGTTGCTACATAATAGCAGTCTCCCACCGCTCCTTGGTAAATGTCATCAGCACTAAGTCCATTTTGGAACAGAGAACCACTAGCAGACTGATAGGTATAACCTGTATCGGGGCGATCAGTACCCAAGAACCACTTACCAATCAGATTTTCCATTTGGGTATCACTACTACCGGCAAACAAATTACCAAAACCGGAACGAGTGTTAGCTGCGTCACTATTGGCAATCTTATTAGATAAGACCTTCACGGAATCAGCCATAGTGAAAAGGGTAGAGTTACTAACAAGAGTCCGTAAGTCAGTTAACTCATTGGCATCAATTACACTACCATCTTTGGCATCGCGGAAAATGGAAATCATATCATTGCGACTCAAATTACCATCAGCCGCTAAGGAACTGGTTAAAGTGATAATTTGAGCATCTAGTAGATTTTGACTATACCAATCTGTGGGAGTTGGTGTGGGAGTTGGTGTGGGAGTTGGTGTGGGAGTTGGTGTGGGAGTTGGTGTGGGAGTTGGTGCAACATCAGTAGCATTTAAGGACAAACTGTAGTTAGTGTCACCACTATATTGATATACCCGTACATAATAAGTACCGGCACTCAACTGACTAATAATGGATTCAGAAGTATTACCACCAGCTTCAGAACTGGAAATATACTCACCAGAACTATTGAGTAACTGAACATCCGCATCGGCACTCAAGCCTGTTAAACTCAAACTAAAGTTACTTGGTGTTGTGACATCGAAACTATAGTAATCGTTAGTATCAGCACTTCCTACCCAGTCACTAAAACTTTGAGCGCCTGTTAATGTCCCAACATTACGGGCTGTAGCTAAGGTATTATCAACAGGTGTAGCAGTAGCAGTTAAAGACAAACTGTAGTTAGTGTCACCACTATACCGATATACCCGCGCATAATAAGTACCCGCACTCAACTGACGAGTAATGGATTCAGAAGTATTACCACCAGCAATAGAACGGGAAATTACAGTACCAGAACTATTGAGTAACTGAACATCCGCATCGGCGCTCAAGCCTGTTAAACTCAAACTAAAGTTACTTTGTGTTCCCACATTGAATTTATAGTAATCGTTAAGATCAGCACTTCCTACCCAATCACTAAAACTTTGAGCGCCTGTTAATGTCCCAACATTACGGGCTGTAGCTCTGGTATTTCCCGCATAATCAAGAGGTGCAGTTAATGATGGAAGTTGCTGTGAACTAAACACTGTGGGATGAGGATTTAAAGGATCTTTATCCAGGTAATTTAAGGAATTACCCAATCCTGGTAAAGATGAATCAAAAGACTTTTCAGAATTATCAAACATAATGCACTCCTAAATCATTTATGAAAATGTCAATTCGTATAGGGTAGGGAATGCTGACCGACAATGCTTATCCTCAGCACACCTCAACTATTCGGTATTGTTTGCACAAAAATCAGATCTGAATCTCTCTAAATCAATAAAATGAAAATAATGAAAATATTGACACTAATTCAACCCATATCAGGGTAGATTTTGTCGGAATTTTTAAGATTCAAATACTTGACAAGATTTTTGTAGAACAATTAACTGTCACGAAATCAATATAAAATGATTTACACTCATACCACCACAGTATAGAAAATTTATTTTTTGTATATTTTGGTATAAAATATACATTAATTACGCAGAAATGGCATGAAAGCCTTGATTTACCGTAAACACAATTCATCAGTTACTCCTACTTAACAGGTAAATCTTAATATTTTGTAATCTATTAGCAAATAAAAGGCTAAAATCAATCTTCTCGGTCATTTATCGTCCCAAATAACTTTATGTATTTTGTGACTTAGTTCTTTAAATACACATCTGTTTAATTTTATTTAATTATATTTTAGCTAGATTAGATTCTATTTTATTTATAGACAATACAGTAAAAAACCAACACCTAAGTAGGTGAACGGAAAACAACCGACATAAGTAACGAAAAGTAAAGTTGCCCAAAACCGTTCGGCTGACGCTCACGGCGAAGCCTCTCCCCTGTTCCCTGTTCCCTGTTCCCTGTTCCCTGTTCCCTGTTCCCTGTTCCCTGTTCCCTGTTCCCTGTTCCCTTGTCATAACGACAATTTTTCACGCCAACCTACTTAAATGAGATTGATCAGCTTCAAAAAATAAGAAAACCACTTTAAAAACTTCTACCTTAAAAGGTAAAATATCTGGTTTATTTTGACACAAAATAATATAACTGGCAAAAGGTTATAGATAAACTAAAGTGTTTATAAAATTTGTTTATTTATCTACATTTGTAAATAAACAACGGGTAACTTTAAGCAACAAATAAGCCATAAATAAGCCATAAATTAGAGCATTTTTGTATATTAATTTTTATAAAATTAAGTCAGAAAGGAAAGTGTTACATGAGAACAATGCAATCAACATCTTTAGCTGCATACTGAAAATACAATCACCAATATTTGAGATTTTCTTTGTCAAGCACCTCCGCTATGAATTTTGTCCACAGGATAAAAGCTAACCTGTCCAAAATCAAAATCTTGAACTGATAACTTGCATGGCCTAGCCATATTCACACTTACTAAACTCATACCAAATTAGGATTTTAGATTTGGTATCACACTTATGTACCGGAGAGGTCATGATATTTAACAATTTTTACCGAAAACTGCGCCAAGAAGCACAACTTTGGCGAGACGAAGGAATTATTAGTTCTTCCCAGCATGAACAAATAGCCAAGCGTTATCAACTCAATCATCTAGAAGAATCTACCCGTGATGGTTTTAGCATTATTGCTATTGCCATAGGTGGCTTACTTTTAGGCTTGGGTTTAATGACACTTGTAGGCGCAAATTGGCAGGGTTGGTCACGAGAAGTCAAGTTTATCTTGTTAATGAGTTTGTTTCTCTCCACTGCTATTACTGGTTTTTTGACCTGGAGAGAACCCACACTCACCATAAATCAAAGTAAAAAATCTCAACAAAGTAAACGGATATTGGGAGAAGCATTGTTAATTCTCAGTGCTTTCATTTTAGGGGCAACCTTAATGTTAATGGGGCAAATATTTAATATTAGCAGTTCAGCTTCTGAGTTATTTTTAGCTTGGGGGTTTGGGGTATTAGTCATGGCTTATAGTCTTTCCCTCAATTCTTTGGGAATTATGGCCATTATCCTCATTCAAATTGGTTATTGGATAGGAATTGGTGATTTATGGTCTGTGCCTGGAGAATTGAATTGGGCGCGGTTAGCTGTGCGTCATATGCCTCTATTGTCCTGGTTGCTATTTGTTCCTCTAGCTTATATTTGTCGGTCTCGGTGGATTTTTGGTATGGGAGTTTTGGCATTTATTCTCTCTTTAGAATACAATCTCAACCCTTTACCACTGTTGACATTTTCTGATGTCATTCCTTGGACAGCTTCTTTTGCTTTAGCCCTACCACCTGCTTTACTTTGGAGTTATGATGATCTACTTTTTCCTACTGTTAATTATAGGTTATTTCAACCCCTAGCCCGTAATTTGGGGTTGATATGTTTTGGTGTAGTTTTTTATCTTTTGTCTTTCCGTTGGCAATGGCAAGCTGTAGACTTTAGTTATGATCAACCCAATAATTTATCGAATGTGTTTCAGTCGTTACCAATTATTGATTTGGGTATTCTTAGTGGTTTGGCTGTATTACAATGGTTGTTTTTAGTTCGTCATAGAAATAGTCCACTCCGACGAGAAGTATTTTTTAAAATCGTCATCATTACTACTTTTTTGGCTTTCATTCTTATGACTCCTTTTTGGCATCAGGCTATCACTAGAATTACTGAACTAGGGATTTTTATCTTCAATATTCTCCTGGCAATATTAGCCTGGGGATTAATTCAAGAAGGTTTGAAGTTACGTAATAGAAATGCTTTTTGGTGTGGTATGCTATTATTTACTCTGCAAATTATCAGCCGGGTTTTAGAGTATAATACTGATGTCCTTTTCCGGGCTTTAGTATTTGCCTCTTGTGGTTATTCCCTTATTGCCGCCGGACTTTGGTTTGAACGGCATTTTACTACATCTAAAAGTAGTAATAACCAGAAATAGCATAGTTTTTCTATTAGTATGAAAGCATATTCATAAATCTCTGCGAATAAATTCCTATCGTAAATTTAGAAGTAATAGGAAAAGTATTTTTTCCTATCATCTATTACCAATTACTACATTAATCTCATGAAAAGTGACTCTCCTGAATCAAAAAAAACCTTAACTCCCGAAATGGAATTTTCTGAAAAATTGACTTTTCGGGATTATCTCATTGCTACAGAACAAAAGGCTAATAAACCTTTACCAATTTGGCGATTAATTGCCCCTTTATTGTTTCAAGTCGGTTTAATTTTGGCTATACCTGTTCAAGCAATGTATACAGATATGGCTGGTAAAACAGTAATTTTGCAAACTGTATCTGCAAATCCTGATAATCTATTTAGGGGTTCTTCATTAAACTTAGATTATGATATCTCCCGTCCCGAAATGTTGCGAAAAGTATCAGGTTGGCGGGAATGGCTGCGGAAAAATTCCCGCAGAAATGGACAAATTATCCAGGGAAGTACCTTATATCTAATTTTGCAAGAACAACAATCTTTTAATCGTAATCAATTTCAGTCCTGGAAACCTGTACGCGTAAGTATTAATCGTCCTGTTTCTCTAGTTAATAATCAAGTAGCTTTAAGGGGTAATTATCAAGACGGTTTGCTTAATTATGGGTTGGGAAACTATTTCATTTCTGACGCACAAAGACAACAAATCAATAATGATCTTGCACAAATTCAGGAAAATGGAGATAGTAGACAAGAACCAATATTAGTGAGGATAAAAGTAGATCCTCAAGGTAATGCTCTTCCTACGGGTTTATCCATAAGAAATCGCAATTATCCTTTTCAGTAGGTAAATAGGCTGCAATAAATATAATCAATATCCAGGTGGATATCTACAGCGATTTTCAGGTCAATGAACCACAGTTTTTGTTTCACGCAATCTCTCTTAGAGATCCCTAAGGGTAGGCACAAAGGAAGAAAGCAAAATATTCTTCCCCTATTTCTTATTCAATTTTTAAGTTCACAGGTAAGCGGGTATAAATCCCTTGGGGATCATTCATTGTTTGTAAAATCTTGATTTCTTGTTGAAATTTTCCCAACTCATTTATTAACGGGTTATTACTTTTAATTTCAGTTTTTTCTATTCCTAATTTGGCTTTCGTTTCATCTAACTTTTTCCCCAATAATCTTTCTCCCCAGCTACCAACTTGGGGATATTCTTGTAATTGCCAATTATTACCTAATTTTGCTTGTTTAGCTGCATATTCAATGGCTACATTTAACCCACCAATTTCATCAACTAACCCGATTTGTTTGGCTGCTGTTCCTGACCAAACTCGTCCTTGAGCAATTTCTGCGACTTTTGCAGTTGATAGTTTTCTTCCTTGGGAAACTTTCTGCAAAAATAAATTATAAATACGGTCAACACTGCGTTGGTAAACTTCTAATTCTTGGGCTGATTTAGGACGGGAAATAGTTTGTTGATCTGCATATTCGGACGTTTTTACAGTATCCCAAGTAATACCATTATTATTACCCAATTTTTGACCATTGAATAATACGCCAAATACGCCAATGGAACCTGTAATAGTGTTAGGTTCTGCAAAAATTCGGTTGGAGTCACTAGCAATCCAATAACCACCAGAAGCAGCTACATCTCCCATGGAAACAATCACAGGTTTAAGTTGACGAGTTAATTTGATTTCTCTCTGCATGATTTCCGCTGCGGTAGCACTACCACCAGGGCTGTTAATTCGCAAAACTACAGCTTTTATTTGACTATTTTCCCTGATTTTAGTGAATATTTTAGCAAAGCGATCGCCCCCAATTTCTCCATCGTTACCACTACCATTAACTATTTCTCCTTCTGCATAAACAACAGCAATTTTATGATCTGAATCTACAGATTCCCCTGGAACTTCTGCATAATCACCCAAACTAATTTTTGTGAATGTTTTATCTTTTTCTTGCTGACCAGTTAATTTTTTCAAATCTGTGAATACTTGATCTTGATAAGCAGTCTTGTCTACTAAACCATTTGCTTGTGCTGCTGTGGCTTCTAAAATTGGTTGATTATTAGCGATCACTTGTAACTTTTGCGGCTGTATATTTCGGCTTTTACCTACGGCTGTCCGCCATTCTCCCCAAATATCATCTAACAATTTTTGAGTTTGTTCCCGATTTTCTGGGCTGAGTTTATCCAGAATCAAAGGTTCTACTGCACCCTTAAATTTACCTACACGCACAATCTGCACGCCAATACCGTACTTTTGTAATGCTCCCGCTAAAAACATTGGTTGCGAACTTAAACCGTTCATTTCCATTGCCCCCATGGGATTAACCACGATTTGATTCGCTACGGAACTTAGATAATATTCCCGCTCATTCCAGTCTGTACTATAGGCAATAATTTTTTTACCTGTTTTACGGAATCTTTCCAGCGCTTGACGAATTTCTCTCAAGGAAGCATAACCAACCGCACTATTAGCATTAGTTCCATCTATATAAATACCCACAATACGTTGATCACGTCCTGCTTTATCTAAAGTTTCTACAACTTTACGGAGTGTAATACTATTTTCATCAACACCACTGAGAGTTTTTTGTAATAATTCATCAGAACTAGGTTCACTATCAGTGATTTTCATAGACAAGTCAAATACTAACACTGACTTATCCTTGACTGTTGGTCCTGAACCTTGAGAACTAGCAACCGCAATTAATATCAGCAAAAATCCTATTGTACTGAGTCCAGAAAAAATCATCAGTCCTAGTAAATTACCAATTAAACTTGCTAAAGTTTGTTTAATAAAGTTATTCATGGGTTATTAGTTATTAGTTATTAGTTATCGGTCTGTTACCACTTCTCGGTTGTCAGTGGTAACAATCATCTTTCTATTTTATCCGCTGTAAACTGTGTGATTGCTTCAATTTATACAAATCTTTATTTCCGGTACAAAATAACACAGTAGTTATTTCCGCAATTAATACCTCCGTTAATTCTATCACAGCCGCCTCCGATGCAGCCGCTGCCTTGAGGAAGGGCATTGCTAAACCAGCAATATCAGCCCCCAGAGCGATGACTTTAGCTACATCTAACCCATGACGCAACCCCCCAGAAGCAATTAAAGGAATATGGGGATCATACTCCCGAATACTGGTGATACAATCTGCCGTAGGTATACCCCAATCCCCAAATGTTCGCCCCAAACGCCGTTGTAAGGACGTTTCCGCCCTTTCGCTTTCCACCAAGGACCAGGAAGTACCACCCGCACCAGCAACATCAATAGCTGTGACTCCCGCAGCTATCAGTTTTTCCGCCATTGTCGCCGAAATTCCATTACCTACTTCCTTCGCAATTACGGGGACAGGTAATTTACTGCATAATTTGGCAATTTTGTCAAGCAATCCCCTAAAATTAGTATCACCCCTGGGTTGAATAAACTCCTGTAAAGGATTAATATGTAGAATTAGGGCATCAGCTGCAGTTAAATCAATAATTCGCAAACATTCATCTAGACCATATTCGTAATTAAGCTGTACCGCCCCTAAATTAGCAAACAGGAGAATATCAGGCGCGTACTTACGCACAGCGAAAGTATCAGCAACTTGAGGTTTTTCCACCGCCACCCGGACAGATCCTACACCCATTGCTAACTTGTATTGTTGGGCTACTTCCGCAAGACGACGGTTAATAATTCCCGCTTGTTCTGTTCCCCCAGTCATAGAGGAAATTAATAACGGTGCATTTAAGTATTTTCCCAGAAAATTCGTACTCAGATCAATATCTTGATCATTAAGTTCTGGTAAGCAAACATGAGTAAAGCGGTACTTTTCTAACCCAGTTGTGATTTCTGAACATTCAACATTATCTTCTAAACAGATACGGATATGATCTGCTTTGCGATTTTGAGTTTGGGCTGGAGTGTTGATAGAAGGGTTCACAGTTTAATATGGAATTATGTTAATATTTACATCTTTCACCAAGCCAAAGCAATTATCCTATTAGTCCTAGATATCTCAGTATCTATTGTTGCAAATATTCTGCATATCCAAGCTGATCTAGTTTAGCTTGTTTTTCCATCACCGAATTACACAGACTTTGGCGATAAGCCACAACTTTTTGTAATAACTCCGGTTGGTGGGTAGCGAGAATTTGTACAGCCAAAAGTCCAGCATTTTTCCCATTCCCAATGCCAACAGTGGCGACGGGTATTCCTGCTGGCATTTGTACTATAGAATATAAAGAATCCACACCTTGTAAATTCCGAGTCGAAACCGGGACACCAATTACAGGTAAAGGAGTTAATGATGCTACCATACCAGGAAGATGAGCCGCACCACCAGCACCAGCAATGATTACTTTCATACCCCTTTGATGTGCAGTTTTAGCATATTCTACCATCCGTTCTGGGGTACGATGGGCAGAGACAATAGCAACTTCACATACAATACCAAATTCTTCACAAATAGCGATCGCCTCTTTCATCGTAGGTAAATCAGAATCGCTACCCATAATAATACCAATTTCTACACTCATAATAATTAGGGATTGGGGGCTGGAGATGAGGGTATATATTTCCCATTAACGACCAATGACTAATAACTAAAATAACACCCATGCTGGACAACATAAACATTATTAACGCAAAAGTACCCGGTTATCAAGATCTACAAAGAATCTTAGTTAATCAAGAAGGCATAATTGACAGCATTATGCCCATGAATACAGCATGGCAAGATATTCTACCACAACATCTGCTTTTAGATGTGGCTGGAGACTGGATTTCTTTGGGTGGTGTGGACTTACAAATCAATGGTGGACTAGGATTAGCTTTTCCCGAATTAACATTAGAAAATTCCCATAATTTACCAAAAATCTCCTCATTTTTATGGTCAGCAGGAGTTGATGCTTATTTACCAACTTTAGTTACCACCTCTATCGAAAATCTTCACCGCTCCCTCGCCATTCTCACTGATTATACCCAAAATTCCCCAAATTCTGCACAAATTCTCGGAGTTCATTTAGAAGGACCATTCTTAAACTACTACAAACGTGGCGCACATCCATCCGAGTATTTACTCCCCCTTACCATAGATCAAATTAAACGAGTATTAGGAGACTACGCTCCTATAGTCAAACTCATTACCCTCGCACCAGAGTTAGACACCACAGGAAAAGTCATCCCTTATTTGCGTTCCCTGGGAATTACTGTTAGTTTAGGACATTCACAAGCTACCGCAGCCGAATCACAACAGGCTTTTGCTCAAGGTGCTACAATGATCACACACGCTTTTAATGCCATGCCTCCCCTACACCACCGCGAACCAGGTTTATTAGGTGCAGCTATCAATGATTCTCGTGTCTTTTGTGGCTTTATTGCTGATGGTCAGCACGTTAATCCAATGATTCTTAAAATTCTTCTACGTGCTAGTAAAAGCTTATTTATCGTCAGTGACGCTCTTGCACCTCTAGGATTACCAGACGGTATCTATCCCTGGGATAACCGACAAATTGAAGTGATCAATGGTACGGCTAGACTACAAGATGGGACTTTAACGGGAACAACTCTACCTTTGTTAGTAGGAGTGCAAAATCTCGTTAAATGGGAAGTTTGTGACATAGAAACAGCTATTAATTTAGCCACAAATGCACCTAGAAAGGCTATTGATTTACCAACATTTTCCTCCAATCAACCCGCTCATTTATTGCGCTGGAACTATGATCCAGTTGGAAAGGAACTCACTTGGCAACGTCTAACTTTCTGAATCAGAATTTATCAGATTTTTTATGGGATTTTTAGATCCCTGAATTCCTCATACCCCAATATGAAAAATCTCCGTCAAACCCCTTGACAAAATTCTGGGTTTTGATTATAGTTATGTTAAGGGTGGAAAAGTGTGCGACCATATATATAAGTTGGATTCCAGTCAAATAGCGATCGCAGGTGTATTTATAATTTTGGCAAACCCCTTGACAAAATTCTGGGTTTTGATTATAGTTATG
>NZ_JACJPZ010000047.1:0-32734 GCF_014696335.1 Dolichospermum sp. FACHB-1250 | reverse complement strand
ACACCCGTTAATAGGCTCTATGTGGAAGTACAGTAATGTATGTAGCAAAGGAGTACTAACAGACCGAGGGCTTGACCTCTATATTCTTAATTCTTATTGTGATTTCTCGTTCTCAAATGCAGTCTTCAGGGTATCTGTTGATAGAAGGACCCAATAGGCTTTCCTGGTGTCTATGGCGCGGTGGAACCACACTGATCCCTTCCCGAACTCAGAGGTGAAACGCTGCTGCGGCGACGATAGTTTGGGGGTAGCCCCATGTCAAAATAGCTCGATGCCAGGTTTATTTTTTACAATCACATCACCCCCTCTATTTATTTAGTGGGGGTTTTGTTTTTTGACGAGAGTTCAACGGCTGTAGAAGCATTGTCAATACGACTTTATTTTTATTCTTAAATTAATAAGTTAACAGAGCGATCGCCTTTGCGTAATATAGTTATAGCAAACTTGAGTTATTTTGGGCAAATAATCATGAAATCAGCACCAGAATTGCTGACAGACCCATTTTTACAACTACCAACAGCAACATCAGTACAAGTAGTGTGGTTTACCGAGTTTCTTGGTGATCATCATTCAGTCAGTTACGGAGAAAATCTCCAGAAAACTTCCCCAGCCCGTACTACCAAACTCAGCCGCACCAGAGAAGACCAAGAATCACGAGTCGGGAATCAGACTCAAAACGGGCAAATTTACCAAAAACCCGTTCAACGTCATATTTGGCGACATGAAGCCCTAGTAACAGAATTAACTACTGGTGTGCGAGTTCCCTATCGCGTTACCAGTGTCCGGGAAGATGGTCAAAGTGTCAGTAGCGAAGTTTTTACCCTGACAACCACTCCCCAACCGGGAACACCATTAAAAATCCTCCTCACCTCGGACCACCAACTAAAACCCATGACGGCCGCAAACCTACAAAAGGTTGTGGAAACTGTAGGACAAATAGACGGAGTATGGTTTGCGGGTGATTTAGTCAATGTTTCAGACCGCGCTTCTGAATGGTTTGATGATAATCGAGGTAATGCTTTCTTTCCTGGTTTACAAGGTCACGCTAAATATCAGATAGAACATAATGGAGTTAAGGTCACTTATACAGGAGGGAAAATTATTCAAAATGCACCCATGTTTACTTGTATTGGTAATCATGAAGTTATGGGTAGATTTCAAAGAACAGCAAGTTTAGATGATGAATTTAATGATACTATTCCCCGGGAAATTGCTAAAAAATTATCTGGCGAAAAATCCTTAAAAGATCATTCCTTTAATACTGACACTTACGAGGAAATTTTATCTTTACCTGCAAGTCAACCAGGGGGAAAAACCTACTATGCTGTTAGTTTTGGAGATGTGCGTCTTGTTGTTCTTTATGTTACAAATATGTGGCGTAGTCCTAGATTAGATCGAGATACTAAAGGGCGATATCGAGAAGCAGAAAAAGACTTTAATCATCCAGAAAATTGGGGTTATGGACAAATTATTTATGAACCAATTTTTGCAGGTAGTCAACAATATAATTGGCTAAAACAAGAACTTAACAGCCAGGAATTTCAACAAGCAAAATATAAAGTTGTTATGTTCCATCATCCACCGCATACATTGGGTTGTAATATTATTCCACCTTATACTAATCCCATAGGAATAATAGAACACAATGATTTAGGAGAAATCAAATCAATAGATTATCAATATCCCAAAGATCAAGATTATATTATTCGTGATCTTATTCCCTTATTAGAAACTGCTAAAGTGCAATTAGTATTTTATGGACATTCCCACTTATGGAATCGTTTTATCAGTGCTAGTGGAATGCACTTTTTAGAAACATCTAATGTCGGTAACTCTTATGGTGCTGCTTGGGGGGAAAGACAACGAGAAATACCAAATAACTATCAAAAAGATTGTATCGCAATTGGTGATCCTAATGGTTTACAACCGATTGTACCAACTCTTTCGCCCTTATTAGGAGAAGATGGTCAACCACAGCCTTATATTGCCAGTAATGATATTACAGTTTTTAGCATTTTCGACACAGGAACAGGCACAATTAGCAGCTATCTTTTTGATACGAAAAAACCCGATACTGGAGTTGTTAAGTTTGATGAATTTAAGTTGAAATCCTGATTCTTGTCAGGTGATAGGTTTAGATGGTTCATTGGTAGAGACGTTCCATGGAACGTCTTTACTCTACTTTACCTAGATGTTTATTTAATTTTTCCTAATTGTACTTGTATTTTGAGTGGTTTGTTTACCTAATAATTCCACAGCTTTCGCAAATTGAGGATCTGCAAGAGTCCCTAATTTATCCCGTTCACGCAACCATAAATCTTGACGTTGAGCATCAGTCAATTCTACCTTCACATCTGGATCAATACCATGTTTATTAATATCTTTTCCACTGGGAGTATGATATTTAGCAATAGTTACAGCCAAACCCGAACCAGATTTTAAAGGCTGCACAGATTGGACTAAACCCTTACCAAAAGTTTGATTTCCTACTAAAATCGCCCTTTTATTATCTTGTAACGCCCCAGAAAGGATTTCACTAGCACTGGCTGAACCTTTATCTACTAATACTACCAAGGGCTTATTAGTCAAAGCAGAGCCATTTGCTACTTGTTTATCTTGCGTACCCTGGCGGTCAATAGTAAAAACAATAGTGCCTTTATTCATCCACATTTGGGCAATTTCTATACTCGCGTATAGCAAACCTCCGGGATTACTACGTAAGTCTAAAATATATCCAGAAACCTTTTTAGCTTCTAAGTTTTGAATAGCATCTTTCATTTCCTTACTAGCATTGGCGCTGAATTGATTCAAGCGAATATAGCCAATATTACCTGCTGGAGTTTTCTTTTCCGAATAGCGCACAGGATGAATCTCAATTCGCGCTCGTTGGATATCGAATTGTTTTTTCTGACCATTACGCAGAATTGTTAGCTTTACCCTGGTTCCTGCTTTGCCACGAATCAGAGATACTGCATCATTTGTATCCATCCCTTTGGTATTTTTACCATTAATTTCCAGAATAATATCTTTGGCTAAAATACCTGCTTTAAATGCCGGTGTATCTTCAATAGGAGCAATGACAAGCAGTTGTTTAGTTTTTTCATCTTGACTAATAGTTATACCAATACCTGTAAGTTCTCCAGAGGTATCAACTTGTAAATTTTTAAATTCTTCCGGGTTCATAAACCGCGTGTAAGGGTCTTCTAGCTTTTTCAGCATTTCCCGGATGGACTTATAAGCCTCCTTTTCATCAGTATAAGACTTGTTTAAGTATTCCTGACGAACAGCTTGCCAATCTAGCTGATTAAAAGTTCCATCTACGTATCGGTAGTTAATAATCTGCCAAACTTCATCTACTAAATCCTTGTGACTGTCTTTAAATGAAGCTTTACCAATGGAGTGAATGCCAAGACTAGTAATAACGATTGTAGAAAGCGTTACTACTGTAGCACTTAAAACCAGCTTACTCTTTGTAATTACCATAATGACAACTGTGTCAAAGAAAAAAAATATATGTCAAGTATGACTAATCTAACACAACGATTGGTAATTAGTAATTGATAATTGCTAATTAGTCGTTATTTGCGTATATTACTAGACTGATGAGTAATTAACAAGCACAGAAGCTAGGGAATAGCAATTCCCAATTCAAGATTTTATGCTACTGAAGGCCTTACAGCCAGAAGACTTGACAATTCTTCATAATTTAGGCAATTGATCTGATGGTTTTAACCCGATACGTCTTGTTAGCAAAGCATGGCCTTGGCCATTTCTGACTTGAGAAAAATCAGAGTTATTAACTAAAATTGTTTAGTATAATTATCCTTAGATTTACCAAGTATCTACCATGAGTCAATGTCTTAATCCCACCTGTCTTCATCAAAATCCCCAAGGTACTAGCTTTTGTCAAAAATGTGGTGGTAAAATTATTCTAGATGATCGTTATCGTCCCATTAAGTTTCTCGGAGAAGGTGGTTTTGGCAGAACATTTCAAGCAATAGATGAAAAAAGATTAAATACTCCCTGCGTCATTAAACAATTCTTACCCCAACAAGCTGGAAGTGCGGCTTTACAAAAAGCCACCGAATTATTTCAACAAGAAGCCAAAAGACTCCAAGAATTAGGAAAACATCCGCAAATACCAGATTTAGAAGCCTTCTTTCCCCAAGATGGTAGACTTTATTTAGTGCAAGACTTTATTGATGGTCAAAACCTATTAGAAGAGTTTCAAAATCAAGGTAAATTAAAAGAACCACAAATCAGAATTATCCTCACAGAATTATTGCCAGTTTTGCAATTTATCCATGACAATCAAGTTATTCATCGAGATATAAAACCCGAAAATATTATTAGAAGTAAAACCGGTCAATTATTTCTAATTGATTTTGGCGTTTCCAAAGAAACAAGTGGAACTATTTTAACTAGAGTGGGGACTACAGTAGGTACTCCTGGATACGCGCCACCAGAACAGTTTCGGGGTATGGTTTATCATAGTAGTGATCTCTATAGTTTAGCTGTTACCTGTGTCAGATTATTGACGGGACATTTTCAAGAAGCTGATGGTGCAGATGAATTATTTGATACCAGAAAAATGCAATGGCAATGGCAAAAATATGTTTCTTTAAGTCAGGAATTAACAACGGTATTAGAAATCATGTTACAGGATATTCCTGTTAAACGTTATCAATCAGCCACAGAAGTTTTAGCCGCATTAGCAAATAAAAAAACAGGAGTTATTCCCACAGCCACAAACCCACCCAAACCACCAGCAAATATTAACGTAAATATCAATCCCCAATCATCATTTACCGAAGATTTAGGAAATGGTGTTAAATTAGAAATGATCGCCATACCGGGAGGAACTTTCTGGATGGGTTCACCGGCAAATGAGGCAAAAAGACATGATGATGAAGGTCCCCAACATCAAGTTACAGTTCCCAGCTTTTTTATGGGCAAATATCCCTTGACACAGGCACAATATCAAGCTATTATGGGGCATAATCCCTCTTACTTCAAAGGCAATAACCGCCCAGTTGAAACTGTCAGCTGGGATGATGCGGTTACATTCTGTCGAAAGTTAAGCCAAAGGACAGGAAAAAACTACAGATTACCTAGTGAAGCAGAATGGGAATATGCTTGTAGAGCCGGGACAAAAACGCCATTCTCTTTTGGTGACAACATCACCACGGATTTAGTAAACTACAATGGTAATTATCCCTATAAGTCCGCACCTAAAGGTAAATATCGCCAACAAACTACAGATGTAGGAACTTTTCCCCCTAACGCTTTTGGCTTGTACGATATGCACGGGAATGTGTGGGAGTGGTGTGAAGATGACTGGCATGAAAATTATATAAACGCACCTATAAATGGTAGTGCTTGGAAAAATCAAAGCGGTAGTAATATAAAGTTACTTCGCGGCGGTTCTTGGTATTACTTTGCCAGGTACTGTCGGTCTGCGCTTCGCCTTAAGGATTCGCGCGGCCTTTCTTATCGCCTCTACGGTTTTCGACTTGCGGTTTCTCTACTTGCTACTGAGTAGCACTTTATACTATTGCTCTTTTCCCCTCTGCTCTTTTTTTCTTTCTCAACCTCTTATCTCAAAATAGAATTAGTAGATAATCGTTTTTGGAATCCTAGAATAGAATTAGGTTTGGGTATGGGCTGAACAGGAAAGACAAAAAACAGAAAGATTAATTGCTCAATTAAGATCATTGGGTGTAGAACCTGATTTAGAGTAATAGGAATATTATTAATATTAATATTCTGCGGGCAAGATGCCCGCACCACAGGAAACTTTTGGGTATTGTTTTTTATTGGCAAGTTCTTAATTATGAAAATCCTCAAATCCTGTAAATCTTGATCCTGACAAAGAAATCAAAAATCATTTTTTACCCCTTCCCCCTCAAGAATTATTAACTTTCTTTGCAGTTAGTTTAAAAAAATAAGTAATCTAATCTAACAGGGGGACAGAAGTAAAAGTTTGATAAATTAAGGTTCTACCCAACGTCCGTCTGCTTTAATCAGATTAATCAACTCTTCTACCCCTTGGGTTTCGGGAACTTTTTTAATTTCTTCCCGACCACGATATAGAGAAATGTAACCGGGGGTTTTACCAACATAACCATAGTCAGCGTCTGCCATTTCTCCAGGTCCATTGACAATACAACCCATCACAGCAATATCTAACCCAGTTAAATGTTTGGTGGCTTCTCTAACTGTATGCAGCACTTCCTCTAAATTAAATAAAGTCCGTCCACAAGAAGGACAAGCGACATATTCAACCATTGTTTTCCGCAAACCTAAAGCTTGCAGAATGCTGTAACAAACGGGAATTTCTTTTTCTGGTGCTTCTGTCAAAGATACACGAATTGTATCACCAATGCCGTCAGCTAGTAATGTGGCAATACCGGCGGTGGATTTAATTCTACCATATTCTCCATCCCCTGCTTCGGTCACGCCTAGATGGAGAGGATAGTCCATACCCAAATCATCCATACGTTTGGCCATAAGACGATATGCAGCCACCATGACAGGAACTCGTGAGGCTTTCATGGAGATGACGACATTATGAAAATCCAAAGATTCACAAATGCGGATAAACTCTATGGCAGATTCTACCATGCCTTCTGGTGTGTCCCCATAGGTAAATAACATTCTTTCCGCTAAAGAACCATGATTTACGCCAATTCGCATGGCTTTACCTTGATCACGCAAGGAAATTACCAGCGGAGCTAAAGTTTCACGGATTTTTTCACCAATTTCGTCAAATTCAGCTTTTGTATATTCGGTGCGGCTGGTATTGGGTTTTTCAAATACATACAAGCCTGGATTAATTCGCACTTTTTCAATATGCTTGGCGACTTCTAAGGCGATTTTCATACCATTGTGATGGACATCAGCCACAATTGGTACATCACGATAAGTTTGAATTAATTTCTGTTTAATTTCTGCCAATGCTTTAGCGTGTCCAAGACTGGGGACTGTAACACGGACAATTTCGCAGCCTATTTCATGAAGACGACGAATACCGGCTACAGAACCGTCAATATCTAGGGTGTCTTCATTGATCATTGACTGTACCACCACTGGGTATCCACCCCCAATGATCACATCCCCCACTTTGACAGCGCGGGTTTTGCGGCGTTTAATAGTGGTATCAAAGGCTGGTTGACTAGATGTAGTGTTGCTAATTTCCAGAGTTGACAGAGTTTGCATAATCCCAACAGGTAGATTTTCTGTAATTAAAATATCAGATCGCCAGAGGTTATACTTCTCAGATTGCCACAATTGGTGGTGTTTTAGGTGATAAATTAGAAAAGTATCCGGGAAAATTGAGAATAAACAATTGAGAACGACTAATTTTTAATTTTTAATTTTTAATTTTGTGTGATGCGGAAAACGATATGATATAAGGCATCACTTCAGTCATCAAAATAATGAACGCGCCATGAAAACAGAAACCGTTCGCACGACGTTAACCATTCCCAGAGAACTCCTAGAAGCCACAGATAAAGCGGTTATGGAAGGAAAAGCTAAAAATCGCAATGATTTTGTCGCCCAGGCTTTACGAAGGGAACTAGCCATACAGAAGCGTTCTGAAATTGATGCCGCATTGGCAGAAATGGCTAATGATCCAGATTATCAGGCTGAAGTCCTAAAACTAGAGGTAGAATTTGCTACAGCCCAGTGGGAGGCGTTGCAGTTAGGGGAATCTCCAAGATGAGAAGGGGTGAGGTGTATGATGCTCGTTTAGAAACGACTGAAGGCTCAGAACAAGGAGGAACTCGTCCAGTGATTATTGTTAGTCGTGATGTGATTAATCTATCCAGCCCAGTAGTTTTAGCAGTACCCTGTACCACCTATCAAGACGGGAAGCGAGTTTACCCCACTCAAGTTTTAATTTTAGCACCAGATGGCGGTCTCAAGAAGGACTCGATCGCAATGGCAGATCAGGTGCGGGTATTATCTAAGACCCGCTTTTTGCGCTTACGAGGTGTACTTTCGGAAGTTGTCATGGCACATCTGGAACAAGCTTTGTTAATTGCGTTAGATTTACCAGGGTGATGTGTAATTACAATTACACTTGATCCCTAGGAGACTTTACCGCTAAAAAGGGGATAAAGCGAAAATTTGCGTGGAGAATTGCGGATTAATAAGTGCTGTATATGACAAAATCCCCGCTCCACGTATTTCGGGAACTTACTCAACAGGTAGATGAAAGTGAGCGGATTTTGGCTGAATATGAAATCATATCCTGATCAAGAAGTGAAAATCTGCGCCAGTTTCCCTACATGATATCGTCAATTTAAAAAAATAAAACTTATACTCAACATTAAAGTAGATCTGTTGCACAATTGTTTCTGTGGTATGATAAATAGTTTTAGGTTTTATGTATCTTTGGGTGTTCTTTGCGGTTGTAAATTCAACCATAGCGGTGTAATTATAACTTTTATCTAAAATTAAGCAAACCTCCAAGTATAACATAAAATTAATTATTTCAGAGGTCTAGTATGTCTGAACCAGTAAAAATATCAAAGAATTTAACACAACATTCTCCAGAAAAAGACCGAGAAGAAAAATTGATGAATGAAGTGCTTATATTGATAAAAACTTTAGTTTATAATGAAGAAATCACAATTAAGTTGCTTATAGATTGTTTATATGATATCGGTGTCACCAATTTAATTAACCAAAAGTTTCAGTTGGGAACTCTCAATAAAACTCTGAAATTTATGACCAAAATATCTAAACCAGCGGTGAAAATATTGGCTTGGAAATGGGTTAAAACTAATTGTCCTCAGTTGATTACTGGATGGTTAAAAAGTAAAGTTGCATTTCCTAAAGAGGAAGCACTAAAAATAGAGGTGGTGGTAGAAAATGAACCTGAAAATATAGCTGCTAGTTCCCAGATTATAGATCAAAATCAGGTCAAACGTCTGAATTTTCAGGTAAAATTGCTAATAAGTCTTTTAATAGCTGTGCTGACAATATTTACTGGTAGTTCGATTTGGTTATTAGTTGCATTACAACAATCTCATGTCCAAACCGTGGAAAAATTACAAAACCAAGTTAAAACTCTAGAATCTAGTCTGAATCAACATTAGTTATTCAAGGTGAAAAACATCATAGTAGGTGCAAATTTATTTTAAGCAGTAAATAGTAAACATCCAAAGTTCAAAGTTAACAAAATTGATATGTTGCGCGTTTTAATTTTAGGTGGGATTGGTGATGCGGTTGAGTTGGCTGCTAAGGTAGCAAATATTCACGGTATTGAGGCGATCGCCTCTTTAGCTGGTAGTACCCGTAAACCTACCCTTCCCCTTGGTAATGTGAGGATTGGCGGTTTTGGTGGTGTAGCGGGATTGACTACTTATCTCCGAGAAATGCACATTGATTTATTAATTGATGCTACCCATCCTTTCGCTGATCAGATTTCTGCAAATGCAGCCATAGCCGCAGAGGAAGTGGGTATTCCGCGATTAATGGTAATTCGTCCACCTTGGCAAAAATTAGAGGGTGATAACTGGTTAGAAGTGGAAAATAATCTGGCCGCAGCAGCAGCCTTATCAAATCAATCTCAACGAGTATTTTTAACAATTGGTAGACAAGAAATTGCTACTTTTGCAAAGTTAGCAGAAATTTGGTTTTTAATGCGGATGATTGATCCCCCAGATGCCAATGCCATAGTACCACCTGGTTTGATCATAAGCGATCGCGGTCCTTTTAATTTAGAAAAGGAACAGGAAATTTTACTCAAATACAATATAGATACTATTGTGAGCAAAAATAGCGGTGGTAGTGCCACATATCCTAAAATTATCGCCGCCCGGAAACTAGGTATAAAAGTTGTGATGGTAAAACGTCCACCTATACCCCCAGGAGAACAAGTTCCAGATGTAGAAAGTGCTGTAAAATGGCTTTTGAATCTGACGGGGAGAGAAAAATAGTGGTGTTTGATTACTGAATCAATACTGCATTAATTTTAATTTATCTAATTAAAGCGGACAGGATGTCCGCACCACAAGAGCCATACCACAAGAGCCATCTAAGGATTCTACAAACTGCACTTAGTGGTTTTTTCATTTTCAACATAGTTTTTCAACATAGTTAATATATAAAACAAATGCACAAACTTCTCACATTTAATAATGAAACACTTCTGCGTCAAGCGCTTACCCACCGTTCTTATGTCAATGAAAACCCAGGAGAAGGGGAACACAATGAACGCTTAGAATTTCTTGGTGATGCCATACTCAATTTTATCAGTGGACAATATCTTTATTGTCGTTATCCCCAAAAAGGAGAGGATGAATTAACTCGTCTGCGTTCTGCATTAGTAGAAGAAAAACAATTAGCAAAATTCGCCCTTGAAGTAGGTATAGAATTGAGAATGAGATTAGGAAAAGGGACAATTAGAGATGGAGGTTTTCAAAATCCTAACTTACTCAGTAGCACCTTTGAAGCAGTAATTGGTGCTTATTATTTAGATCACAATTGTGATGTTGACACAGTTCGCGCTATTGTTGAACCATTATTTGATTCTGCATCAAAACATATTGTTGAAACTCGCTCAAATGTAGACTCTAAAAACCAATTGCAAGAATGGGTACAAAGGGAAGTCACTTTAAATCCTCCTAAATATGTAACAGAACATATAGGTGGTCCATCTCACGCCCCAGAATTTATCGCTAAGGTATTAATTGATGGAAAAGAATATGGTGAAGGTAAAGGACGTAGCAAAAAAGATGCAGAAAAAGCTGCTGCTGAAGACGCACTAGCTAAATTAAAAAAACGAGGTTTACTAACTTAATCAATTGGGTATTACTAACGAGGTTCTGATCATCTAAAAACCCGATCAAGATTGACCGGGTTATAGTGAATTTGCAGCTTTCAAATGATTAAAGTAAAGTAAGTGAATCTAAGTTACTAAAGGTGGACTAGTGGGAACACAAACACAGCATCTCTACGTCTTTCCGCTCTGGGATTTGGCCTCGCCACTCACAATTGGCTACTTGCCACTTGATCATCAATAATGCTGTAATTTGCTGGGCTGATGACAGGGGACACTAGATCATTCGCCCTTTTTGGTTGGTTTCTTATCTGTTTGGTGTCCTATGGATTTAATATATCATTTGATTTTGCTGGTGGAATCTGTTCTTTACATTTATTAACAAAACACAGGTAAGGAAAGTGCTTATTTGCGTTTAGTTCCTTTTTGCCAGGTTTGATTATGATGTTGTTTACTAAATTCCGCTTTGGGAAAAAGTCGCTGTTCTATTTGTTCATAACTTCCTTCAAAGTCACACTTACCTAAATAAGGACACTGATGACAATAAACTCCCTTTGTGTAACGTTGCAAATTCTCGCGGTTGAAAAAATAGGGTTTGTGACTAAATGTACTTGCTACCCATTGCCATGACATATTGTTACTTGCTGGATCACCGTCGAGTAAATGTTGCAAAAACCACTTTGCGCCGGCTTGCCATTCCACCCGTCGCCAATGAATAATATAAGCTGCTAACCACATTCTGATATGATTGTGGAGATAGCCAGTGGTTCGCAATTCCTGACTAAAGCTGTCAATGCAAACTAACCCCGTAGTTCCAGTGGAGATATCTTCTGGTAATTTGGCTGTATAGTCTGTGGGTAGATAACCGGTTTTATATTCTTCCTGATTTTGCCAAATCCGGTTTCCTAGTTTAACATATAATCTCTGCCAGTAGTCACGCCAAGCTAATTCCTGAATCAATTTATTAGCATCATTTGGGTTTTTAACTCGTTTGAGTACATATTCTCGAATTTCTCCCAAACTTAAAACACCATGACGAATATAAGCTGATAATTTAGTAACATTACCATCTAAAAAATTGCGTGTTTTTGCATAAGCTACCGGATCAATTTTTCTGAGTGCTTCCTCCGCTGCTTTCCTTCCCCCTGGAATATTACTAACATGATCATCTGCTGCTTGGGGAAACTGTTCCCGCAGGTATGTAACTAATTCACTTCTGTTTTTAAAATCACGTAACATAATTTTCTAGATATGTTTTCTTGAGTGTTGTATAATTGAAGTTTGATTTAGTCTCACGCTAAAGCGCAAAGACGCAAAGTTAACCGCTTGCAAAATTATGGAATACAAATTATTACAAAATGTCCCCACAATTCCCAATTGGTAGTAAAGTCCGTGTGGTATGCTTACCACCATACCTGAAAACTGCTGAACCTATGCCTATGTTACGTCCTGCTGATGTCATTCACATTGGGGAAGAAGGTATAGTTATTGACTGTCGCCCTGGTGGTTATTGGGGTGTCCGCTTTACTAGAGGGGCTTTTCTCATAGATAGCCAATACATTGAAAGTATTGAAAAACCACCGGAATCTGATTCAGATGCAAAATAGGGGACGAGAAGAATGTAAACTTATATTAAGTTATGTTTCTGGTTTAAACCATGATTTCCCGTCGCACTTTTCTGAGCATTTTATTTGCTACTTGTTTAGCTGTGATTAATTGGTTGAATTTTACACCCAATGCTCAAGCTTTAGGCGGTAAATTACCGACAATTAATCAACTAGCCCCAGAATTTACTTTACCAACTAATACAGGCAATGGTAAAATCTCTTTGGCTGATTTTCGCGGTCAGTGGGTAGTTCTCTATTTCTACCCTCAAGATTTTACTTCTGGTTGTACTATTGAAGCTCGACGTTTTCAGCAAGACCTATCTAAGTACATTGAGAAAAATACTCAAGTTATTGGTATCAGTGCTGACGATGTTGATTCTCATGCGGAATTTTGTGATTCCGAAGGGTTAAAATTTCCTTTGTTAGCTGATACTACGGGAACAGTTAGTAAGGCTTATGGTTCTTGGATGAATTTTTTCTCTATGCGCCATAGTTTTATTATTGATCCTCAAGGGATTTTACGCGCAACTTTTGTCAAGGTTAATCCTAGTATTCACAGTAGGGAAGTTTTAGCGGAGTTAACCAAATTACAATCTTCTGTTTCTTAGAAGTCAGGAAATAAAATATTATTTTTTTGATTTTTTTGATTTTTTTGACTCCCTCTCTCTGCGGTTTCAGGGTTGTTTATCTAACCGCAGAGGCGCGGAGGACGCGGAGGAGGAAGGTTATATTTAGAATGTCTGGTTTTTGTCTCTAGAATTAAGTTTAAAGGTTTTATAGGAGTGCTAATTTTTTTCAATGAATCATGATCCTTATATTGTTAAACCAGGTTCTCAAATTTCTTTGGTCAAGGATTATAACCCAGGTTATAAGTGTGAATTTCATCAAAAAGGTGATGCTGTCAGAAAATTAAAGGCGGGTATTTTCCAGTTAGCTAAGTATCAAGATATTCTCTATGCTCAAAATAATTATTCTTTGTTGATTATTTTTCAGGCTATGGATGCTGCTGGTAAAGATAGTACCATTAAACACGTTATGTCTGGTGTCAATCCCCAAGGATGTCAGGTATTTAGTTTTAAAGCACCCAGTGAAGAAGAGTTAGATCATGATTATTTATGGCGCTCAATGAGGGCTTTACCGGAAAGGGGAAGAATTGGTATATTTAATCGTTCTTATTATGAGGAATTACTCATAGTGCGTGTACATCCAGAAATTCTTAAAAAACAACAATTACCCATTTTTCCTAAAGGTGATCAAATATGGAAACAGCGTTTTGAGGAAATTAATAATTTTGAAAAATATTTGGTCAATAATGGTGTGATTGTTCTCAAGTTTTTTCTCAATGTCTCTAAGTCGGTACAAAGAAAGCGGTTTTTGGAACGCATTGACTCACCAGAAAAAAATTGGAAGTTTTCTACTAGTGATTTACAAGAACGCTTTTTCTGGAATGATTATATGAATGCTTATGAAGAAGTCTTTAACCACACTAGCACGGAATTTGCTCCTTGGTATATTATTCCGGCTGATCGCAAGTGGTTTACAAGATTAATAGTAGCAGATATTATTTGCCAAAAGTTACAAGAATTAAATTTACAATACCCAAAAATCAGTGAAGAATATAAACGAAAATTATCGGAAGCAAAAAAGGCTTTAGAAGCAGAAAGTTAGGCTCTTCGATTTACCAATTACCCATTACCGATTTCAATTCACACAACGCCGAAAATTTTATCTATCAATAGATAGATAAAATGAATGAGAAATTTTGATACTTTATAATAGGGGTTAAATCATCTATTTAAAGTAAATATGTCAAATCTTCCTAATTTTGATATTGTGGCTGTTGCGGCTTCTGCTGGGGGGTTGACGGCGCTAATTGAGGTCTTGACTGATTTACCGACGGATTTCAAAGCAGCTATTGTTATCGTTCAACATTTAGATCCTCGTCACCCCTCCCTCATGGCGGAAATTCTCAGTCGTCGCACTGTGTTAAAGGTAATACAGGCTAATGAAGGAGATAAACTGACTCCTGGAACTGTTTATATTGCTCCTCCTAATAATCATTTGTTGGTTAATGGTGAAGGTAAAGTTTCTTTATCCCAGTCGGAAATGGTGCATTTTCTCCGTCCTTCCGCTGATTTATTGTTTGAGTCTGTGGCCGCAAGCTATCAAGAAAGGGCTATTGCAGTTGTATTAACTGGAACTGGTACGGATGGAGCGATGGGCGTGGAAGCAATTAAAAAAATGGGTGGTACGGTGATTGTTCAAGATGCGAAAACTGCTGAATTTCCGGGAATGCCAGCTGCTGCTATTAAAACTGGTAATGTAGATTTTATCCTACCTTTGGCAGAAATTTCCCTGGCTTTACGAACTTTAATCATGTCTGGTACTAGTTGATAAATTTAGGTTATTATCAATAACTTACCATCCAGAATAGCTACATCTCTATTGATTCTATGAACCTTCCACATAAAGACGTTGATTTTGAAAATCTTTTGCAATATTTAAGAAATAACCGAGGCTTTGATTTCACAGGTTATAAGCGTTCTACTTTAATGCGTCGTGTTACTAAACAGATGCAGTATTTAAACATAGAAACTTTTGCTAATTATCAAGATTATTTAGAAGTTCATCCCGATGAATTTAAAGCTTTATTTAATACTATTTTAATTAATGTAACTGCTTTTTTTCGTGACCCTCTAGCTTGGGAATATTTAGCTAAGGAAATTATTCCCAATATTCTTAAAAATAAACAAAAAAATGAACAAGTTAGAATCTGGAGTGCTGGTTGTGCTTCGGGAGAAGAAGCTTATACTTTAGCCATAATCTTAGCGGAAATATTAGGAATTGACGATTTTCGTCATCGCGTAAAAATCTACGCTACAGATATAGATGAGGAAGCCTTAAACCAAGCACGTCAAGCTAGTTATTCGGCCAGAAATATTCACGCTGTCCCATTGGAACTGCGGGATAAATACTTTGATTTAAGCAATGAAAAATATATTTTTCAGCAAGATCTACGTCGTGCTGTTATTTTTGGTCGTCATGATTTACTTCAGGATGCACCAATTTCTCGTTTAGATTTATTGGTTTGTCGTAATACTTTAATGTATTTCAACTCGGAAACCCAAGGACGCATTATCAATCGTTTTCATTTTGCTCTTAATGATCATGGTTATCTGTTTTTAGGAAAAGCAGAAATGTTAATCACTCATACTAATTTATTTACACCTATAAATTTAAAAGATCGTATTTTTGCAAAAGTATCTTTGGGAAATATCCGCAATCGTCAATTAGTAATGGCTAATTTACAAAATCAAGAATCAGCTAATGTGTCTCAAGAAATTCGAGTTAGAGAATTAGCTTTTGATACAGCATCTAACGCTCAGATTGTGATTAATAATCAGGGAATTTTAATCATGATTAATGAACAAGCTCGAAATTTATTTAATTTAACACTTAAAGATATCAATCGCCCTTTTCAAGATTTAGAATTATCTTATAGACCTCTAGAATTGCGATCGCTCATTGAGCAAGTATATAATGAACGTCATCCAATTACATTAACTAATATTGAACGTTATCAGCCTAATTCAGAAACTCAGTATTTAGATGTGCGGATTATTCCCTTGCAAGATACTGATCAAACCATTCTCGGTGTAACAGTTACTTTTAATGATATTAGCCGTTATATAAAATTGCAATCAGCATTGCAACGCTCTCGACAAGAATTGGAAACTACAAATGAAGAATTGCAATCTACAAATGAAGAATTGGAGACTACCAATGAAGAATTGCAATCTACAAATGAAGAATTGGAGACTACTAATGAAGAATTGCAATCTACAAATCAAGAAATGGAGACTATGAATGAAGAATTGCATTCCGCTAATGAACAACTGCGAGCAATTAACCAGGAACTTAGCGATCGTACCTATGAACTAAATCGAAATAATACCTTTACGTCTTCTATTTTGAGTTGTCTGCAAATGGGAATGGTTGTAATAGATACTAATTTTAATATTTTAATTTGGAATCATGCGGTTGAAGATATGTGGGGTTTACGTCAAGAGGAAGTAATTAACAAATCTTGGTTTAGTTTAGATATTGGTTTACCTGTAGAACAATTGCGAGTTCCAATTCGTGATATAGTATCTAATAAAAAGAAATTTCAGGAAGTATTGATCAATGGTACTAATCGTCGCGGTAAACAAATTCGATGTTATATTGCTTTTAGTCCCTTGTTCGGCGATAATGTGGAAGGTATTATCATGATGATGACGGATACTGAAAAAATTAATAGTATGATTTCTCCTGCGGAAATTGAACAAAGACAACAAGAAAGAGAAAAATGAAAATAAATTAATTTTTACCAGTTGTTTGAACTTTGATTTTGAACTTTGATTTTGAACTTTGATTTTGAACTTTAATTTTGAACTTTGATTTTGAACTTTGATTTTGAACTTTAATTTTGTAATCTATGTCTATAATTATTGCTGGAGAAAGAAGCGGAGTCGGAAAAACAACAGTTACACTTACCCTTTTAGCATCTTTACGTCGTCGTGGTCTGAATATACAATCTTTTAAAGTAGGACCTGATTATATTGATCCTATGTTTCATGAATATGTTACTGGTCTTCCTTGTCGAAATTTAGATCCGGTATTAACTTCAGAAAGTTATGTTCAACAATGCTTTAATCATCATTCTTGCCAAAGTGAGTATAATTTAATTGAAGGAGTAATGGGTTTATTTGATGGTATTGGAAATTTATCGGACTTTGCTAGTACCGCACATATTGCTAGATTATTAGACATACCGATAATATTAGTAATTGATTGTAGTCGTTTATCCGGTTCTGTAGCTGCAATTGCTCATGGTTATTCTTCCTTAGATCCAAGAATTAAAATTGCTGGTTTAATCTTAAATAGAGTAGGAAGTGAACGACATTTATCATTATTAAAAGCATCTCTGGTATCTTTAAAATTACCAATTTTGGGTGTATTAAGAAGACAAGACAATATTACCATTCCTGACCGTCATCTGGGCTTAATTCCCACCGCAGAATTACCAAAATTAGATCAAATAATTGATAGTTTAGCTGATTTAGGAGATATTTATTTTGATTGGGAGCAACTTTTACCGCTTTTAAAATCATCATCTTTATCAAGTTCCAAATCAAGTTCCAATATCTCACCCTTAATAAAGGGAGAGTTAGGGAGGAGTGTGGTTGATATTCCTAAATCTGAAATACTCTGTAAAATTGCTGTAGCACGAGATCAAGCTTTTAATTTTTACTATCAAGATAACTTAGATTTATTAGAGAAATTAGGTGCAGAATTAGTATTTTGGAGTCCATTAAATGATGATCAATTACCAAAAGATATCCAAGGAATGTATTTTGGTGGAGGTTTTCCCGAAGTATTTGCATCACAATTAGCTGCAAATGTTAACTTAATTCAAGAAGTGAAAAATGCGATTTTAGGAGGAATACCGACAATTGCAGAATGTGGAGGATTAATGTATTTATGTGAGCAGATTATAGATTTTGATGGTAAAACTTGGCCAATGGTAGGAATATTACCAACTTTAGCGCAAATGGATAGAAAATTAACTTTGGGATATCGTCGCGCAGTAGTTTTAGAAAACACCTTTTTAATTGATATGAACACAAGTATTTTTGGTCATGAATTTCATCGTTCTCATTTAATAACTAATAACTCAAAACCATTGTTTAATACCTATCGTTATGACTGTGATGAAAATACAGGTTTTGAAGGTTGGGGTTTACCTAATGTCCATGCTTCTTATATTCATCAACATTGGGGAGAAAGTCAAGACATTCCTCAAAGATTTATTCAAGAATGTTTAAAAAATAAACATTTTTCTGGTTCTGTCAAGCATGAACATAGGGAAATTAACCCCAGATAAATCTGGACTTTATTGGAGTAATAAATAGGAGATTAAAAATTAATTTAGTAATCACATTTAATAACCAATGATTAATACTAAAATAATGTTTAAATTTGGGAAATGGTGGGTTAAAGTTTTTATATTATTCTTGGGGTTGTGGTTATTTTTGAAAATAGCTGCTGATTTAGGTGCGGAATTATTTTGGTTTCAGGAAGTTGGTTATATAGAAGTATTTTCCCTAAAATTGTTAACTCAGGGTGGTTTATGGCTGTTTATTGTCAGTTTGAGTGTTGTTTATTTATGGGGAAATCTAATTTTAGCCCAAAAATTACAATCTAGTCAAAATCATAATTATATTCCAGAGACAGAAATCAACATTAGTCGAAAATTAACCACTTTTCTCAGTCCCCATTATAGCAAAACTGAGCAAAATTTGCCATTAACTAATAATAGCAATCAAATCAAATTGCAGTGGTTGTTACCGCTGACATTAGGATTAAGTTTGTTAGTTTGTTTAATATTAGCATATTATGGAGAAATTGCTCTGGCTTATGGGACTGGAAAAGTCAGTGAATCAAATTTATCAAATTTATCAAATTTATCAAATTTATCAGCACCAATTGTATTTAAAATAGAGACGATTTGGGAGTTGGGAAAAAAGATCATTTCTCAAAATTGGTATTTAGGAATAGTTGGGGGATTATCTATTGCTTTATTAATTTATAGCAAATTTCTGCTCCGAGCGATCGCAGTGATTTTAAGTTTGAGTTTTGGGGAGATAATTGCTGAAAATTGGGCAAAATTTCTGTTATTTTTTCACCCTGTTTCCTTCAACAGTTCTGAACCATTATTCAAGCAAGATATAAGTTTTTATATTTTCTCTCTTCCCATTTGGGAAATGTTAGAACTTTGGTTAATAGGATTATCTTTATATGGATTGATTAGCGTTATTCTCACTTATTTATTATCAGCAAATAGCCTCAGTCAAGGTATTTTCAGAGGATTTTCCGCACCACAAAAACGCCATTTATTAGGCTTATCTGGCTGTTTAATGTTAGTAGCTGGTTTAAATTATTGGCTGAATCGTTATCAACTGCTTTATTCTGATAATGGAGTCAGCTATGGTGCTAGTTATACCGATATTAAAGCCCAATTACCAGCAGATACAATATTATATTTTTTATCAATAGCTATAGCTTTTTATTTATTATACTTAACTGGATTTTCGAGAAAAAAATCTTCACATCATCCTTGGATAAACTATAGTATATATATGTATCTAACTTTGATAATTACAGGTAACTTCATTTTACCTATGACCGTGCAAAATTTCATTGTTGAACCGAATGAATTACAAAGAGAAAAACCTTATATAGAGCGAAATATCGCGCTGACTCGTCAAGCTTTTAATTTAGATATCGTTGATTCTCAAATATTTAACCCCATAGGAAAACTGACAGCAGAGGATATTAAAGCCAATAATTTAACAATGAGAAATATTCGTCTTTGGGACCAAGAACCATTATTAAAAACTAACCGTCAATTACAACAAATTCGACCTTATTATCAATTTCCTGATGCTGATATTGATAGATATTTAATCAAAAGTAACCCAAAAAAAGACAATCTAGAAAAACAACAGGTATTAATTGCGGCCAGAGAATTGAATTATGAAAATGTCCCTCCCCAAGCGCAAACATGGGTAAATAAAAATATGATTTATACCCATGGTTATGGTTTTACCATGAGTCCTGTAAATACCGTTGCTGCGGGTGGACTACCAGAGTATTTTGTCAAAGATATTAGTCAGAAAGGGAGCGCGTTAAATACTTCTAGTATAGATATTCGTCAAAGTATTCCCATTGATAAACCCAGAATTTATTATGGAGAAATTACCAATACTCACGTCATGACTGGGACAAAAGTTAAAGAATTAGATTATCCCAGCGGTAGTGATAATGTTTATAATACCTACGATGGATTAGGAGGAATAAATATCAATTCTCTATGGAAAAAATGGCTATTTTCTATATATTTAAAAGATTGGAGAATGATATTTACACAAGATTTTTTACCAGAAACTAAAGTATTATTACGACGAAACATTAATCAAAGAATTCGCACCATTGCTCCTTTTTTAAAGTTCGATAGTGATCCTTATTTAGTTGCGACTGATGCTTATACAGACAATAAAAATCAACAGTTTCCTGGGAGAGAAAACTATCTTTATTGGATAGTTGATGCTTACACAATCAGCGATCATTATCCCTATTCTGACACAGGTAAAGAGGGGATAAACTATATTCGTAATTCCGTCAAAGTCGTAATTGACGCTTACAATGGTACAGTGAGATTTTACATTGCTGATTCCTTAGATCCAATCATTACCGCTTGGTCAAAAATATTTCCCCAAATGTTCCAAAACATTAACAATTTACCTGTTAATCTCCATAGTCATCTACGTTATCCAGTAGATTATTTTAAAATTCAATCAGAACGCTTAATGATCTATCACATGACAGATCCTCAAGTGTTTTATAATAGAGAAGATCAATGGCAAATTCCCAATGAAATCTATGGAAGTGAAACCCGTCAAGTTGAACCCTATTATTTAATTACCAGTCTCCCCAATCTTCCCTTTGAAGAATTTATTTTATTACTTCCTTACACACCCAAACAACGGACAAATTTAATTGCTTGGTTAGCAGCACGTTCCGACGGTGAAAATTACGGTAAACTACTATTATATAACTTTCCCAAAGAACGCTTAATTTATGGACAGGAACAAATTGAAGCGAGAATTAATCAAGATCCGGTTATTTCCCAACAAATTTCCCTCTGGAATCAACAAGGTTCTAGGGTAATTCAAGGTAATCTTTTAGTAATTCCCATTGAACAATCTTTATTATATGTTGAACCAATTTATTTAGAAGCTACACAGAATAGTTTACCCACTTTAGTCAGAGTCATTGTAGCCTATGAAAACCGCATCGTTATGGCACAAACTTTAGAACAAGCACTATCAGGAATCTTTCAACCAGAACTACCACCTCCACCCCCTATTATTCGTCCCGTTAAAGAAGAAATTACCCCAGGTTAAACTCAGAATTGCATCCATTTTAGTTTAAACTATTAAAGTCCTCACAAAAAAGGGTTGAAACGGTAAATATGCTCTACCATTTGGATTTTCAGGTTGAATACCCCGATAACATGAGCCAACAAGAATTGTTTGCTATATGGAGTGAAGAAGCAGAAACAGCAGTCCAAGCTAAACAAGCTGGAATAATAGTTGATTTATGGAAATGTGTTGGTACTCGTCGTGTAATTGCGATTGTTGATGTTCCTAGTCCAGATACATTAGATCAAATTCTTCTAGATTTACCTATCATCAAAAAAAATGGGCAAAAAGTGCAAGTAGAAGTCACTCCTTTAAGGAAATATGAAGACTTTGCTGCTGATATTAAAACTAGATTAGATCACAGGGAATAGGTAAGTATTGCTGACCTTAGACATCATCTGAAAATTAAATATGCGTTTTTTAGTAGAGATGTTCCATGAAATGTCTCTACTATTCTCTACTATTTTTACCGGAGATGTCTAATAATTGTATCCAGCGGTTAATTAATCTGGAAATCTATACAATTCTATCAAAAAAATCCGTTTTGAAACTCGACAGAGTTGACAACTACAACTTGAGGTATATATTCAGATGATAAAAATCAACCCTATTGACAGAGATAACTAAACTTTTCTTTTGCTAAACCTATAATTGAAGGTTAAGTTTCATTCATGTCTAGATCAATCACATCAATCACTCACTCGGTTAGAAGCTGGAAATCAGAGGTTTCACAATCAACAATTAGTCCCAATTAAAACACAATTAAAACACAATTAAAACAGACTTGATCTTGGGGGGGGGTTGCAAACCTGGTTCTGTGATTTTTGTCAAAGCCATTATAGCTCAATGGGGGAAATAAGATGTATATAAAGCAGGTATTGGAAAATAAACTTGCTCAAAATGCAGTTGAACAAGAAAAAATACAAGTTCAAGTACAATATCACAATATCCAAATACCAGATTTAGCACTATCTTTAGCTCCTCTGGGATTTATTTTTATTTGGGCTATTTTTCTCCTACTTTTTCATAAAATACGCAGCCATACTGATGATAAGATTTACTTAAATAGTAAGATATTACAAAAAGTTCCCTGTAAAAAATGTCAATTTTTTGCCAATAACCACTATTTAAAATGTGCTGTCAAACCTGATACTGTTCTCACAGAAAAAGCTATGAATTGTGCTGAATACGCACCTAAAAAGGTCAGCTTCCCCCCTAAAAACTTATTTCACTAATATTTCACTAATATTACCAGAATTACCCTCCTTTTCCTGCTCAAGAGTCAGGAGAGGGTGGGGTATTTTTGTCCCTGGGAAATTTGAAATTTGCTGTAAAAGTTGTTTTGATTAATTGCTAAAAAATTAACTCATATTTAAGGAATAATAATATAAACAATACACATAAATAACAATTCACGAGGATCTTTACATAGGGATTATAGCGGAAAAAAACGAGGAAAAGCTTGCTATGGCTTACTTTTCCCGTCTGCCGATTCTTTATAGAGAGAACACCTGATCACAATATAGCCTTAATTAAGAATATTTGTCAAGTAGTAATAAAAATATTTCTCAATAAAGTCTGACCTCACATCTTACACCTAGACCCGGTTGAACTGCTCAGTGGCCACCTGGGTAGGTTTCAAATTCTGATATTGGATTAGCCCGCGTAGTGTTAAATAGCAGTATGATAGTTTTCTAGAGACTTGCAAATAAAAAATATCCCAAAATTTCTTGTGGTGCAGGCCGAAAAGCCTGCTAATAATAAAAGGACGGGCAAGATGCCCATCCCACAAGATGGGAGCATCTTTTTTTGTGGAGTTATCTTAGTTCTTAATATAATAACGGGCTGCCTTTTTTCTTTATGACGCAACAACAACTGCGTATTTATGTCCCACCTCACCCCTTAATTCAGCACTGGTTGGGAGTTGCCCGTGATGTAGCTACGCCATCGGTATTATTTCGTTCTGCTATCACTGAGTTGGGCAGGTGGCTAACTTATGAAGCTACTAGGGAATGGTTGCCCACCCAAGAAACAATGGTCCAGAGTCCCCTAGCTGCCTGTCCAGCGACTTTTATTGACTCTCGCATACCGGTGGCTGTTGTGCCGATTTTGCGGGCTGGTTTGGGCTTATTAGAGGGATCTGCTGGTGTACTACCTTTGGCTTCAATTTATCATTTTGGTTTAGTACGCAATGAAGAAACCTTAGAACCTGTTTGTTATTTGAATAAACTCCCCGAAAAATTTGACCCGGAAACCAGGGTATTAATTACCGAACCAATGTTAGCTACAGGAGGTTCTATAATGGCAGTAATGGCGGAATTAACCCAAAGAGGTGTTGATTCCTCTTTAACTCGGATTGTTTCTGTGGTTGCTGCACCTGTGGCTTTACAAAAGTTGGCTGCTGTCTATCCCGGTTTAACCATTTACACCGCTACTATTGACGAAACGGTTAATGATCAGGGATATATTGTACCAGGATTGGGAGATGCGGGCGATCGCATTTTTGGGACTTAAGCTAGGGTGCAGCTAAGGCTGGAAAATAGCTAAGGTATTTTCAAAGTTGCTTATTTTCTAAAAGGCGTTAAAAATATGAGTCAGCAAGATGGTTTTGGTAGTGGTTTTCTCCTGGGAACATTAATTGGTGGTGTGGTTGGGGGTGTTTTGGGTGCGGTGATTACCTCTAGATTAGACTTAACAGCAAACTCAGAAGAGGATAATGGGTTAACTGTTGGCGAAAATAATGAACCAGGGGCAAATAGAAAAAGACGAATGCGGGCTTCAGCTAATGAAAATTTAGAGATAGAAGCCACCAGGCGATCGCTTGAAGATAAAATCGCCCAACTTAATGCCACAATTGATGATGTGCGGCAGCAATTGGGAAATGTCAAGAGTATTAATATTGGCAATGAATAACCCGGTGTCAGAATCAGGATGTCCGAGATTAAAGGATGAACAGGATGAAGACAGAGATTATATCACAAATTACCAATTACCAATTACCCATTACCAATTACCCATTACCCATTACCCATTACCCATTACCCATTACCCATTACCCATTACCCATTACCAGTAATTAGTAGTTATATTGTATATTGATTACAAGCCACACAATATGACTTGCACTAAATTAAAATCAATCATGAATCTATGTTTGACATTTAACAGGAAAGTCACCCGGCCATGAATTTACTCATTACAACCCTAGCCACTTTTGTCACTTTTTACAGCTATTTGCTGATTATTCGGGTCTTACTAACTTGGTTTCCCACTGTTGACTGGTCTAGTCAACCATTTGCGGCTTTAAGTCAAATTAGTGACCCATATTTAAATCTATTTCGTTCCATTATTCCTCCTTTGGGTGGTATGGATTTTTCTCCTATCCTAGCATTTCTGGCTTTAAACATAGTTGGTGATCTTCTGAATAATTTAGCCCGTATTACTTTAGTCACAGGGTTTTAAGGCACAGGTCACTTACTCAAGATAGTGAGGGTAATTCTTGACGCTCCCCGCCCTATAGAGGGACGGGGATTCTTGTTTCAATGAGCAACCTTATTCAAACTTGTTACCAAGTCTGAGCAGAGGGTAATCTCTCCACAAGCGTTATTAGTTTCCGTCCGCCCGACGGTACTTAAATCATAGCCAGTTTGTTTTAGTGCTTTAGTTAGGATGTTAATTGCAGCATTGTGGTCACGGTCGAGAACACAACCACATTTACAAACATGAGTTCTAACTGATAGGGATTTTCTAACTATTTCTCCACAATGAGAACAATTTTGAGAAGTATATTGTGGTGCAACAGGTACAATTACACGACCATAGACTTTACCAAAATATTCTAACCATTGAGTAAACAATGACCATCCAGCATCACTAATTGATTTGGCTAATTTGCTATTCTTAACCATATTTTTCACTTGCAGTTTTTCAAAGGCCACTAAATCGTTAGATTTAACTACGCACAATGCTGTTTTCACAGCAAAGTCTTTACGTTGACGTGAAACTTGCAAATGTTTTCTACCAAGACGGTTAATAGCTTTTTTGCGATTATTAGAACCTTTCTTTTTGCGACTAACTTTTTTCTGTAATCGTTTTAAAGATTTTTCTGATTTCCGCAAATGCCTAGGATTATCAATTTTATCCCCTTGAGAATTAGTGTAGAAACTGTTAAGACCAACATCTAAACCAACGGTTTTACCTGTAGCATTGATGTCAATATTCCGTTCTGCATCTACACAAAACTGGATATAGTAACCGTCAGAACGTTTAACTATCCTAACTCTCTTTATTTGCTTAATCTGGTAAAAATGTAAATCCCAAGTTCCAATTAATTTCAACTGACCAATACCACATTTGTCTATGAAAGTAATGTGCTTACGGTAATCTAAAAGTTTCCATCCAGTTTTATATTCAACTGAACGGTTATTTTTTTGAAATCTGGGATAACCCTTCTTACCTGGAACTTTTGCCTTACAATTATCAAAAAATCGCTTAATTGCAAAAGCAGTTCTTTCTGCTGCTGCTTGTCTAGCCATGGAATTTAATTTATCAGCAAAATCAAATTCATTAGCTAATACCGCAGTGTGTTTATTCAGGTCGTAATATTTAACATTTTGATTGTCCATCCAAAAGCGCAAGCACTTATTACGGATGAATTGGGTTATCCGTATAGCCTGATCAATTTTTTGATATTGCTGCTTTGTGCCTTTGGCTTTAAATTCAAAAACAATCATTTTTTTATTACTAATTCGACCTGTTTTCAGTATAGTATACTTTAGGGAATTAGTCAATCCCTAAGATTGGTAAAAATGAAACTACCCTCTCTCACGATTAAGCTGCGCTTAATATCCCTTGAAGGGTGTTTAATTTTTACCCGCCTTACATCCCCACCCTGTAGAGGGATGGGGTATTACAGCGTTTTCTGATGAATTACTCTCACTATATATCATGTAAAATATATCTATATCCAAAGATTACCTTCTGACCTTACCGCTGAAGCCAGCCGCTTTAAACTGTTTCAATTTCAATGGTAAAGGTTGATTACTAGGTACAGAAATTCTCAATTCAAAATCACTGACTCCTGGGGGAACTTCAGCTATGCCACCGAGACGAGTACGATTTTGTAGTATAGGATCATTATTTCTATCATAAATGCGCCCAAAAATGTCCGCATCATAGACGGTTTTATTTGTGCTGTTGTTAGCTTTACCTGTGACTATAAAACAAGTAGCAGAATTTGAACCGCTGCTAGTTACCACTCCAGTCGCTAGTTCTAAAGGACAATCATGGTAGGAAATATCAGATAATTTAATCTGTGTTAAAGCTAAAGCGGTGGGAGTCCCTATCCAGGAAAGTAACCCCATAAAACCAGCAATAACAATGAAGCGAATTGAGTTTAAACGCATAAAATACACCAGTGAAAATTTCTTAAATAGGGCTTGCTGAATAAGTTGTTTGTGAGGGAAGGGAACAGGGAACAGGGAACTGGGAAGAGGGAAGAGGGAACAGTTTTAACTGTTTGGATATCCTCAATTACCTTACAGGACTAACTACAAGCCGCACCCCAACGGTTTCTATGATCAGTATATTTTTGTTATTTAAACCTAATTCTAGACTAATTTCAGGTGCGAGCAATGGCAGGACTTAAGCAACTGATATAATATTCTAACTGGTATTGAGGACTTTAGTCCTGTGTTCGAGATACTAGGAGCTAAAGCCACGATTTTTCTAAGTTGTATACTCAGCGTTAATCCTCACATAATCATAACTCAAATCACAACCCCAGGCTTTACCTGTACCATGACCATTTCCCACACCAACGGAAATTAACACCGTATCTGACTGTAAATACTCACCGTGAACCGCTGCTTTTAAATATGCACTCGCTGCGGCTTTATCAAAAGCTAAAGGTTGACCATTTTCAAAGAGTAAAATATCCCCTAATTTAATGGAGAGGTTGTCTTGTTCAAAAGGTACACCAGACCGCCCCGCAGCCGCCGCTATCCGTCCCCAATTCGGATCATGACCAAAAATGGCCGCTTTCACTAAAGACGAGCCAACAATGGTTTTGGCGATTTGTCGGGCTGATAATTCATCATAAGCACCCGTAACCTGTACCTCTATTAAACAAGTTGCACCTTCTCCATCACGGGCGATCGCTTTAGCTAAATGTTGACAGACATAAGTTAACATAGCTTCTAACTTCTCCGCTTCTGCACCCATTTCCGTAATTGCGGGAGTGCGAGATTCACCATTTGCTAAAGCGATTAAACAATCATTTGTACTCGTATCACCATCCACTGTGATCGAATTAAAACTTCTATCTGCTGCTCTAGTTAACATTTGTTGCCAAAGTGTAGAGGATACAGCAGCATCACAGGTAACAAAAGCTAACATTGTCGCCATATTGGGGTGAATCATTCCCGAACCCTTAGCAATACCACCGATACGCACGGGACGATCATGTATAATGGTTTCTAAAGCAATAGATTTTGTGACTAAATCTGTGGTAATAATTGCCCCTGCGGCTGCATCCGAACCTGTGTCGGAAAGCGCTGCGACTACCTTGGGTATACCATCCCGCAGGATATCCATTTTAATTCTTTGACCAATTACACCAGTGGAAGCTAATAAAATAGATTCCGGGTTAATATTTAATTCCTTCCCTAATAAATCAGCACTTTCTTGAGCGTCCTTAACTCCTTGTTCACCGGTTGCAGCGTTAGCTTGTCCCGCATTACAAAGGATAGCTCTAGCACTATGTTTCCCTTGTAACACTTGCCGACAATAATCTACACAAGCTGCTTTCACATGACTAGTAGTAAATACACCTGCGGCGATCGCTTCCACATCTGATACAATCAAAGCTAAATCTGGTAATCCCGAAGCCTTTAGTCCTGCTGTAATTCCCGCTGCTTTATATCCTCGTGCTGCTGTCACACCACCGGGAATTATTTGCCAATTTGCCATAATTTTGTCCACAATTATTATATTGCCTTTGTTATTAAAATACATTCTGCTGCTAGTTTGATATCAGCGTCCAGTATTTATGTCTATAGGTAATTTTATCCGTTGATGACAATTTTTTTCTCAAAAAATTTCCAACCAACCGACCATAAACCGACCCTAAAGACCATAAGTAATCACAAATTACGAAATAAATCAAATCATTTATCTTTATCTGCGTTTATCTGCGTTCATTTGCGTTTAATTATCCTTAAAAATAAAAGAGAGCCATTAAATGGCTCTCTAAAATCATCAGGGTGCATCTACCTAGCACATTATATAATTCTAGCGCCAAGGGGTTAAACCCCTTTTTTTTATTTTACCAATAAAAAGAGAGCTAAATTAGCTCTCCCAATCATCAAGTTGCGTCTTGTTATCAGATAATAATTACCCTACATTGGACTATTGAGTTTTTCCTCTACTAATTGATTAGTCAGTTTCGGTTCTGCGCGTTTATCGGTTTTTTTCAGGACTTGTCCCACGAAAAAGCCTTTCAGGTTGGTATTACCTTTGCGGTATTTTTCTACCTGTTGAGCGTTAGTAGCAATGATTTCATCAATAATGGGTTCAAGAATGGTACGATCTGAGATGAGTTCTTGACCAGCAAAAGCCGTTTCTGGAGAAACACCATTTAATAAATCTGTGAGTTTTTCCTTAGCTTGGGCGTTACTGATTTTACCATTTTCAATGCGGGTAATTACATCAGCCAAATTAGTAGCAGTCAGTTTAATTTCTGATATAGTCAGTTTTTGTTTATTCAAGTAAGCCGCAATATCCTGAGTAATCCAGTTAGCTGCGGCCTTGGGATTTGCACCTAAAGCGATCGCCCTTTCAAAATAATCTGCGACTGGTTTATCCTCAGTTAAAACCCTAGTATCATAAGCCGAAAGTCCCAAATTATTCTCATAATCATGGCGTTTTTGGGCGGGTAGTTGGGGTAATTCATTTAACCATGTATCTAATTCTGTTTGAGTAACCTCAATGGGTGCTAAATCTGGTTCAGGGAAGTAACGATAATCACTAGAACCCTCCTTAACCCGCATACTGCTGGTGCGTTGTGAACCTTCTTCCCAGAGACGAGTTTCTTGAATAATTTTCTCTCCTGATTCAATAGCGGCTATTTGACGCTCAATTTCATAATCAATCGCTTTTTGAATCGCACTAAAGGAGTTCATATTCTTAATCTCTACCTTAGTACCAAATTTCTCTTGTCCCACAGGACGCACAGAAATATTCACATCACAACGTAGAGAACCTTCCTGCATATTACCATCACTAACACCAAGATAACGGACAATGCGCCGTAGTTCTTGGGCATATTCAGCCGCTTCTTGTCCCGTCCGCAAATCCGGTTCAGAAACAATTTCCACCAAAGGAACACCAGCGCGGTTATAATCTACAAGAGAGTAGGTAGAACCAGAAAGCCGTTCACTCCCTGCGTGAACAAGCTTACCCGCGTCCTCTTCCATGTGTAAGCGGGTGATACCAATGCGTTTACGTTTGGGGTTTCCTGTATCATCTACCAATTCAATTTCTATCCAACCATGTTCAGCTATGGGTAAATCATATTGGGAAATTTGGTAATTTTTAGGTAAATCAGGATAAAAATATTGTTTGCGATCGAATTTACTATACCGAGCGATTTGACAGTTCAAAGCCAAACCTGTTTTAACAGCGTATTCAAGAACCTTAGCGTTAAGTACAGGTAAAACACCTGGTAAACCCATGCAAACTGGGTCAATGTTAGTATTAGGGTCAGCGCCAAAAGCAGTAGAACTGCTGGAGAAAATTTTAGTATTGGTACTGAGTTGACAATGGGTTTCTAAGCCAATAATTGCTTCATATTCAGTTTTAACGGGTGTGGCTGTGGTCATATCCAAGTTTTACAGTTTTTACTCTACAGTTTTTACTCTTTGGTACTATTTTAGCGGTTTTGTTTAGCGGTTTTGTGCCGACACGAATAGGATTTACGCCGCATATCCCATATTTTGCACTTCATTTTGTAATATAGCTTGAATTTTGCTATATGTTGGGAGATACAGCATTGCTGTATCCCAAATCAGGAAACTAAAGCAATCAAAATAAAATCGCTACTAGCAAGGGTAATATCAAGATTCCCTAAACGAGCAAACTCAAACACCGTTCCTGTACCCAAAATATTACCATCCTGATTATAAAATAAACTACCAGTGCTTTGACTATAAACAATCCGGGCATTACTAGCGTTGACCAATTCATCATCATTAACAACTGCGAAATCAGTTAGAGACTGTCCTAAAGTGTTAGTAATGGCATTGAAAGTTCCCAGACTGAGAGCAATTTTGTCCTGTCCGGCATCAAACTGAGTAATATAATCAACACCTAAACTGCTGCTAAATACCCCATTACCTTGGAAGCGATATTGATCATTACCGAGTCCTCCTGTGAGAATATCATCACCGAGTCCTCCCCACAAAATGTCATCTCCTCCTAGTCCTTGCAGTTGGTCATTTCCATCACCACCATTTAAGGTATTATTTAGAGCATTACCTGTGAGACGGTCATTTCCTGTACCACCTGTGGCATTTTCAATCACATTATTAGCAGAGAGAATCAGTTTAAGATTACTATTGACCGTTTGTGAAGTTGCAACACCCAAATTCACATTTACAGCAGCAGTCGTCCCCGTCAAGTCAAGATTATCAATACCCCCTGTGGTCGTTTCCGTAATTGTATCCGTTCCCAAGGGGCTGGAAGCTAGGAAACTATAGGTATCATTTCCATCAAGACCGATCAGGATATTGTTGGCGCTATTACCTTGGAGAACATTACCCCCGGCATTACCTGTACCGTTGATAGCTGCTGTTCCGGTTAAAGTCAAGTTTTCCACACCACTGGGCAGAGTAGTAGTCACAGAAGCACTGAGAGTATCGGTGATGGTTGTGGTAGCCGTTATTGCAGTGCCAGGGGTAGCATTGGTGGCGGTAGTCAAGTTGAGAGTAAAGGTTTCATTAGCTTCATTCAGAGAATCATTGAGAATGGGAATATTGATGACTTGACTGGTAACACCAGGGTCAAAGGTGAGAGTTCCGCTGGTGCTGGTATAGTCTAATCCTGCTATGGCTGTACCGTTAGCAGTGGCATATTGGACGGTAATAGTTTGGGTGCTAGTGCTGGAAAGAGTAACGGTATAAGTAACGTTTTGAGGGTTGGTATTACCTTCAACTATGGTCTGGTTAGCACTGAGGTTAAGATTAGGCAATAAGTCATCATTAGTAATAGTTCCTATGACGGCTGTGGTTGTCCCAATGGTGTAATCTGTTCCTGTTGCCAATGTTAAAGCCACAGTTTCATCACTTTCAACAATGGTATCGGCTGTGGGGTCTATGGTTAAAGTGGCTGTACTTGCACCCGCAGCAAAGGTAATTGTTTTACCTGTTCCGGGTGTTGCACCAGTGTAGTCGCTACTGTCGGCAGTCCCGGCAATGCTGTAATTGACGGTTAAAGCATTGGTGGTAATACTACCAGATCGGGTGAAGGTGTAAATTAGGTTGGTTGTACCGTCTTCACTAACGCTGGTGGGGGATACTGCTAAGGTAATGATGGGAAGAGTATAGCTAAAATAAGTTCCTGTGAGACTCAAACCTGTTTGATTTCGGACTATACCAATGAGTTCATCTAGTTCTGTTCCGGGTTTATTGATTAATATTTGAGTGTCCACACTGACAACAGCCAGGAGGTAATTACTGCTTGTTCCTTGCAGTTGAATAATATCTCCGATGTTGAAGTCGGTAATGTCGGCATAGTCGTTACTACCATTAGTTAGAGTATTGCCATCATCATAATAAACCTTGGTAGCATTTCCTAAGATAAAGCGATCGCTTCCTGCTCCACCTGTGAGGATATCTTTCTCTCCTAATCCGGGAGTAAGACTTGCTCCATTACCTGCATCAATAGTGTCATTACCATCACCCGCATTAATGCTATCGTTCCCATCTTCAGTATTAATGGTATCGTTCCCAGTACCTGCATTAATGCTATCATTCCCAGCACCGCTATTAATCGTATCGTTCCCAGTACCTGCATTAATGCTATCATTCCCAGCACCGCTATTAATCGTATCATTACCACCACGTGCCGTAATGCTATTGTTCCCTGCACCACCATTAATTGTATCATTACCATCCCCGGTAACGATGTTGTCATTAGCAATTGTTCCGGTAATTTGGAACCGTTCTATATTACTGAAATTTACTTGGTCACTGTTCCAATTGGTGTTGTAGTAAGCAAAGTAATAACCACTAAAACCACCATTGCCATTGTTA